>NZ_LZGV01000060.1:0-4324 GCF_001690265.1 Gilliamella sp. HK2 | reverse complement strand
AAACGTCTAAAAGAACTCGAAGCGGAAAACCGCAAGCTTAAGCAGATGTTTGCCGAACTGAGCTTAAAATCCCAGCTTCAGGAAGAAATCATAAAAAAGCTTTAGTGCCCACAAAGGTACGTAAAACGTGGGCGCAGCAACTACAAAAAAATCATTCAGTCACTATTACGATGAGTTGTGCCATTGTTGGTTTAAGCCGTTGTGCTTACTATTACCAACCTAAGTTTCAGGATGATTCCGTGATTATTTCGGTGTTGAATACTGTCACAGACCGGCATTTACGCTGGGGCTTTCCTAAATGTTTTAATCGTATCAGAAAGCTCGGCTATCAATGGAATCATAAACGGGTATATCGGGTGTATTGTGAATTAAAGCTTAATTTCAGGGTAAAGCGTAAAAAACGTATCCCCCACGAACACAAGAAAAGCTATTGGTGCCTAATAAACAAGGTGAATGTTGGTCACTGGATTTTATGAGTGACAGTAGCCGTAATCAACGTCGCTTTAGGACATTCAATGCCATCGATGACTTTAATCGTGAGGCGTTAGGTATTGATATTGCAGTAAGCTTACCAGCAGGAAGGATTACCCGTTACTTAGATAAACTGGCTGAATATCATGGATATCCATTAAAAATGCGGGTCGATAATGGGCCAGAATTTACAGGGAAAGCCTTTATAAACTGGGCTAAATTACATGGTATAACCATTGATTATATCCAGCCCGGTAGCCCATATCAAAATGGCTATATTGAACGATTTAACCGTACCTATCGCACTGAGGTACTTGATTTATATCTATTTAATAATCTAGAACAAGCAAGAAAGGTAACCGAAGAATGGCTAACCATTTATAACACCGAAAGACCGCATGAGGCATTAAATAACATGACACCGATTGAGTATAAAACACTAAAACAAGCAGCATGATTTTCTACGTGAGTTGTGTACTAAGTTTGGGGTATTTACAGTATTCACTATACGGATTCGATTGGCCTAGAAAACATCATGCGAATAGGTGTCTTAGAATCTTATGTAAAAGTAAAGTTTATATCACAGATATTTTAATGAGCCCGAAAGATGTAATGACTAATATTATTAGAATATATTTATAAAGGAAAGTTAACACTAAATGAGGTATTATATTCTGGTAAGAATCCATATTCTTTTTTGTCAAGTTTAGGTTATGAAACCAGATTAAAACTGACAAACAATCAAATTAATTCTAGTGTAAAAACAAAAGGTTGATAATAATGGATATTGAAAAAATAGAATTAACTAGAAGTGAAGTAAATGCTTTAACCAAAGCAATTCTTTATTTAAAATTCGATTGTGAGGAAACAGACTCGTTATTTTATTGTAGCAGCCCCATTATTAATTCAATTTTTGAAAAATTGATAAAAATGTATGGGAATCAAAAAGATTGGAACAGAATTTTTTCAAATATTCCTGAAATGAATAAGAGTGTTGCTATTGATAAAATAGCTAATTATGAAAAACAAAACAATAGATATTTTGATGAGAAAACAAAAAATGAAATATTAGAAAAATATCTTTTCCCCTATAAATTAGACAAATAAAATTATTAATAGAGCCATGTTTCACATGGCAGGTATTATCAATATAAAAATGCACAAGGACATAAACGTGTCACAGTAGAATAAACAAATGATCCAATAGCTAAATGCGGACCAATCAAAACGTAGTGCTAATTCAATTACCTATGACTTCGAACAAGAACGATATCAAAAAATTATTGATTCGCTAACCAATGATCATCACATATATTATGAATAATAAACTTGAAAAAAAATTACTTTATAAAAAAGCAGAAGAATATGTTAGTCAATTAGAAGGAATTGAATCATTTACAATTTCGTCTGTTAATAATGAAGATTTTATTTGGTATAAAGAACAGCTTAAAATTTTTTTCAAGATTGATCAAATTGATAGCGAAATCAGGCTAGAGCACCCGATTAGCCAAAAAAAATTAATTGAAATTATAAATAACACTTTAAATAATAATTTTTTTAAATGCATCCAACTATTTGAAGAAAAAATTGCGATACACTTAAATATTAATCATCTTGATAATTTTTTAAATAGTATATTTAAATACAACCAATCTTTTGATTTATCATTATTGTTTTTACAACCTGAAAGAATATTGGTTATTAATGATGATGAATATGAAATATATCTTCATTATCGTATAAACAATTAGAGATATGCAATCAGGGCTAAAAGGAAAAATTTACCTATGTAAATGGCGCAGTATTGTGAGCATACCGCTATCAGCTCTGGGGAAAACGGATTCCAAAAATCGAACACATCCCGATACAACAAAACCTTAGATATCAGGGACAGTATTTAGACAGAGAAACTGGACTACATTACAATACTTTCTGATACTATAACTCGGATATAGGTCACTTTACCTAGCTAGCCCCCGATTGACCAGCTGGGTGACTTTAACCTGTATCAGTATGCACCTAATGAGTTGACTTGGGTCGATCCATTAGGATTGACTGTACCGGGAAAATGCAACCATGTCATTTCGATAATGTAAGGATTAAAAGATTTTATTTAGATATATCTATAAATGGAAGAAAAACTACGGAAGCTAAATTAGGTTTAGATAAAGCTGACAATCTTATCTGGGAGCGGTTTAGTAACATGAAAGGTATTAGTAAAAAATCCATAACCCAAGCGAACAAGCATATAGACGGTTTGATAAACAATAAAAAATTATGGGGAAAACTAAAACTCAAGTATCTCATGCCATAGAAGAATTTAAAAAGATATTAAATGACTCAAATAGTAATAAAAAGTCAATTGAATTGGCCGAGCGGGGTGTGGTTAAATTTTCAAAAATGCAGGAGAAAATTAATGGACTTAACTGATTTTCTGAGAACAGGAATATATTTGGAATTAAAAGTAGGCTTATCAGAAAAAGAAATATATTCTATTTTGCAAAAAAAAGATTTGGGTAAAAAATATTACTTTGATAAATTGAACAAAAGTGAAGGTTTTTCTTATTTTTATGATTCACTGGAAATAATGGTAGTTGATTCCAAGATACATTCCTTAGGATTTGATGTAGCTCGTCATCCAATTACTTTATTAAATAATGTAATTATATATTCTGAAACAAGTTTTGAACTTATTATGAAATATCTCGATATTGCTGATATAAACTGGTCTTTTGAAAAAAAATATTGTTATAGTCGTGAATTAACGATCAAAACAGAAGGAAATGTTTTAATTGGTTGTGTATATGATAAAGGCAATTATTGGCTATCAAAATTCAAAACATTCAAGTAGATTATTCATCTTTTTTATTCACAGCCAGATGGGTGCACCATCAACAGCCTGTATTACGGTTCCGACAACCTGCACTGCGAAGTATTACGCCACAAGAGCGGCTGAACACCACATTCAAATATGACTGCAACACAAACCAACCCTGCCCAGTATCTTAACAGAACGCAGCTACCAGTACGATCGCCTCGACCGATTGATAAGCACAGAATACAGCAACCACAACCTGATTCTCCTGCATTTCAGAGGATATCACTACGACGGCCTGAAACGCCGTATCGAAAAACATCAGCTAGGCAGCGCAGACAACCCTACAACAGTACCCGCATCCTGTAGAATACCTTAAAAATGATTCAGAAAACTAACCCGAATCAGTACAACAGCCTGTATATCCATATGTAAATACCCCAAACTTAGTACACAACTCACGTAGAAAATCATGCTGCTTGTTTTAGTGTTTTATACTCAATCGGTGTCATGTTATTTAATGCCTCATGCGGTCTTTCGATGTTATAAACCGTTAACCATTCTTCAGTTATTCTCCTTGCTTGCGCTAAGTTGTTAAAAAGATATAAATCGAGTACTTCAGTACGATAGGTACGATTAAATCGTTCAATATAGCCATTTTGATAAGGGCTACTGGGCTGGATATAATCAATGGTTATACCATGTAATTTAGCCCAGTTGGTAAAGGTTTTTCCTGTAAATTCTGGTCCATTATCGACCCGTATTTTTAATGGATACCCATGATATTCGGCCAGTTTATCTAAGTAACGGGTAATCCTTCCTGCTGGTAAGCTTACTGCAATATCAATACCTAACGCCTCACGATTAAAGTCATCGATGACATTGAATGTCCTAAAGCGACGTTGATTACGACTACTGTCACTCATAAAATCCATTGACCAACATTCACCTTGTTTATTGGGGACTAATAACCTTTCCGGGCATCGTGGAGGAATGCGTTTTTTACGCTTTACCCTGAGATTAAGCTTTAATTCACAA
>NZ_LZGV01000059.1:0-2617 GCF_001690265.1 Gilliamella sp. HK2 | reverse complement strand
AAAAGGTACGAAGAAAAACATATTGATATTACCGAAACAACTGGCGATAGAACTTGGTATCTGGAGTGGGAAAATAATGCATGTAAAAGGATTGAATCACGCTATTTAGATTATGCAGAAACAGATAATTCAGGTAATTTAGAATTACATTTCAATGAACAAGAACAGATTAAACAAGCAATTATTGAGGGTGATTATGCTTATGTCTCATTATTAGTGCCTCGAGATGATCTTGGTCTTGATTTTAAAACCTTTGATGATTTATTGGCAAAACAGGATATTTTTGCCGATAACCTCTCTATCTGGTCAATTGAGGATTCATTATTTAACCAATGGTTAGATCGTGGACTGTTAAATCAGGTTAAACAATTAGAGTTATATAAAACTAAAATTGAACTTTCAACCATTGCAAGATTAGCTGAGTTACCTTCTTTACAAACATTAAAATGTAAAGAAGCCTCCATATATCAAACGGATCTTGTTCGTGCCGAAAAACAAAAACAGCAATATCGAGCACAAGCGCTTGCCTTATTTGCCCTACAACAAAATAGTAATATCAAAATAACCTTTAATGACGGCAGAATCGATTATTTTCAAGAATTCTTACCCGATGATTTAAAACATCAACTAACTTAATAGATTAAAAATCATGATTGAATCATCGTTGCTTGATATGCAAAGCCAAATTCAAAAATGAGATTATAAAATGAATTTAAATGAAGAATTATTAGAACTATTAAGAGAAAATGCTAAAAAAGGTAAAGAGATTAATTTTTTAATAAAGTTAATCAAGGATAGAGTTGATTCTAGTGACTTTAATTCTTTTCTTGTAATAAATTATTTTATGCAAGCGTATCATTTATCTTTTTGTCAAATAAAAGAGTTACCAGGTGCTTTTTGTATGGGAGGAGGCGTATACTCTGATGAGGAAATCAATGCACTTATTTATCCACATATAAAGAAAAGTTTATAACAATCATATTGCCTTTTTGTAATTGGATACAGCAAAAATATAACCTATACTAAATCTTGAACATTAGGTGTTGATAATATAAAAAGATTAAGGTTCCCATATGATGAAAGTCAGAATAGAACTCAATCAACTAGAAAAGCGCAGTAATTACTACTTTTATAACGATACGCCATTTAATGGCGAAGCTTACGATCATCGAGATAATCAACTTTATCAAGTATATGAAATCACCGATGGCGTTATTACAGGTAGTCGGGATTATGGTGTATTTGAAGCCAATGGTATGATAAAGGTCGATTATGATTTGTTAACCAGTGCAGAATATTTTGATTATGAAATGAATCAGATACGTTGTTATTATCAAGGAAAGCCTTTTACAGGAATATGTTATGAATATCGTTTTGGATTTGTTCTTGGAGAATCATTAAATATTGATGGCTGGGAGGTTAAATCTATTGGTTTTATACCGGATGGGACTGGCAGAATGGGCAGTTATGAAGAAAATGACATTGATATTACCGAAACAACTGGCGATAGAACTTGGAATCTGGAGTGGGAAAATAATGTATGTAAAAGGATTGAATCTCGCTATTTAGATTATGCAGAAACAGATCATTCAGGTAATTTAGAATTACATTTCAATGAGCAAAAACAGATTAAACAAGCAATTATTGAGAATGATTATGCTTATGTCTCACTATTAGTGCCTCGAGATGATCTTGGTCTTGATTTTAAAACCTTTGATGATTTATTGGCAAAACAGGATATTTTTGCCGATAACCTCTCTATCTGGTCAATTGAGGATTCATTATTTAACCAACTGTTAGATCGCGGGCTCTTAAATCAAATAACGCAGTTAGAGTTATCCTACACAAATATTGAATATTCTACCTTTGCTAGATTAGCTCAATTACCTTCTTTACAGACATTAAAATGTAAAGAATCTTCCGTCTATAAAATAGACCTCGTTGCTGCCGAAAAACAAAAACAGCAATATCAAGCGCAAGCACTCGCATTATTTGCCCTACAACAAAATAGCAATATAAAAATAACCTTTAATGACGGCAGAATCGATTATTTTCAAGAATTCTTACCCGATGATTTAAAACAACAGCTTACTTAACAGATTAAAAAATCATGATAGTCAGAATAGAACTCAATCAACTAGAAAAGCGCAGTAATGACTACTTTTATAACGATACGCCATTTAATGGCGAAGCTTACGATCATCGAGATAATCAACTTTATCAAGTATATGAAATTACCGACGGTATTGTTACTGGTAGTCGAGATTATGGCTTTTTTGGAACTAACGGTATGGTAAAAGTCGATTATGAATTGCTACATAGTGGTGACTTTGATTATGAAATGAATGATATTCCTTATACTTATCACGGTAAGCCTTTTACTGGTTTATTTTATGATTACTCTTCAGGATTTGTATTAGGTGAATCACTATGTATTAACGGTTGGATTGTAAAAGATATTAGTTATCATCCTGATGGTACAGGTCGAATAAAAAGGTACGAAGAAAAACATATTGATATTACCGAAACAACTGGCGATAGAACTTGGTATCTGGAGTGGGAAAATAATGCATGTAAAAGGATTGAATCACGCTATTTAGATTATGCAGAAACAGAT
>NZ_LZGV01000058.1:0-13126 GCF_001690265.1 Gilliamella sp. HK2 | reverse complement strand
ATCTGTTTCTGCATAATCTAAATAGCGTGATTCAATCCTTTTACATGCATTATTTTCCCACTCCAGATACCAAGTTCTATCGCCAGTTGTTTCGGTAATATCAATATGTTTTTCTTCGTACCTTTTTATTCGACCTGTACCATCAGGATGATAACTAATATCTTTTACAATCCAACCGTTAATACATAGTGATTCACCTAATACAAATCCTGAAGAGTAATCATAAAATAAACCAGTAAAAGGCTTACCGTGATAAGTATAAGGAATATCATTCATTTCATAATCAAAGTCACCACTATGTAGCAATTCATAATCAACTTTTACCATACCGTTAGTTCCAAAAAAGCCATAATCTCGACTACCTGTAATAATACCATCGGTAATTTCGTATACCTGATAAAGTTGATTATCTCGATGATCGTAAGCTTCGCCATTAAATGCGTATCGTTATAAAAGTAGTCATTACTGCGCTTTTCTAGTTGATTCAGTTCTATTCTGACTATCATGATTTTTTAATCTGTTAAGTAAGCTGTTGTTTTAAGTCATCCGGTAAATATTTCTCGAAAATATTTTCATCGTCATCCTCTAAAATGACGTCAATAGAGCAACTTTCTTTCAATAAGAAGAGTGCTGAGGCTAACTCATAAAAGCGTTGTTTTTGTTGTTTAATGAATAAAGGCTTATCAGTTTCATAAATTTTCCATTCTGATATTTTTAATTGCTGTAAAGAGTGTAACTTTTGTATTTTTGTTATAGTTAACGGTTGAACGTTAGTGTGAAATAACTCTAACTGCTTAACCTGATTTAACAGTCCACGATCTAACCATTGGTTAAATAATGAATCCTCAATTGACCAGATAGAGAGGTTATCGGCAAAAATATCCTGTTTTGCCAATAAATCATCAAAGGTTTTAAAATCAAGACCTAAATCATCTCTAGGTACTAATAGTGACACATAAGCATAATCATCTTTTATAATCACTTGTTCAATCTGTTTTTGCTCATTGAAATGTAATTCTAAATTACCTGAATGATCTGTTTCTGCATAATCTAAATAGCGTGATTCAATCCTTTTACATGCATTATTTTCCCATTCTAAATACCATTCTCTATCTCCAGTTGTTTCGGTAATATCAATGTCATTTTTTTCGTAACGTTTTAATCTACCAGTTCCATCAGCAAAAAAACTGATATATTCAACTAACCAACTGTTAATAAATATTGCTTCAGCCAATACAAAACCAAATCTGTATTCATATGCGATACCAGTGAATGGTTGTCCTTGAAAATAGTATGGCAATTGATTCATCTCATAATCAAAATATTCACCACTGTTCAATAAATCATAATCAATTTTAATCATACCTTCGGCTTGTAAAGCGCCATAATCTCGGCTACCTGTAATAACGCCATCGGTGATTTCGTATACCTGATAAAGCTGATTGTCTCGATGATCATAAGCTTCGCCATTAAATGGCGTATCGTTATAAAAGTAGTAATTACTGCGCTTTTCTAGTTGATTGAGTTCGATTCTGACTATCATAATATGGATTCCTTAATTTTTTACTCTATTTAATCATCAACCCTTCCGGTTGGAATGTGAATGCCTTTTGATTTGGATAGAATACCACTACAGTGTCGGCAGGCTGGGAATGCTTTACCTTGCTCATATTCGGTTAAGCGAATGGTATACACTTCAATTTTGTCTAGATATTCGTCAACATTTTTCCCTTTTGCCTCTAATTGCTGAAATACATTATTAGTTGATAACACTTCAGCATGCATACCCGGCAAGCCATCAATTATACGAAACTGTTGATTATTCGCAATAAATTCTCTGATTAATCGTTCAGTCGTTGGGTGCATCTTAGCAAAGTCCGGTGTAACAGTGGGATATAAGCTACTCGAACCTAAATAAGATTCTTTCAATAATTTCATATATGCGCCTACATCAATAAATCGGTAATAAGTTGCATCGATCGCTTCAACAAGTTTCACTCTACCATTTTTTAACTCTTTATAATATGGCACTTCTAAATTATAAAAATTTGCTTCCGAAACAATTCCTTCGACTTCGCAACGAGTTTGGGCTAAAGCAACTCTTTTAGTGATGTTTATCTTTTCATCTTTTCTCCAAACCTTCAACTCATCTTCTAACTCTTTCTGACCTTGCTTTTTACTTGCATGGTTAGTGGAAACCGTAGTTTTACTTTCGGTTTCACTTGTATTCGATTTTCTTGTGCCTGAGTTTAAATCGGTTGTGTAGGTAATATTCCCTTTGTCTTTATTTAATGATGAGAATTCTTGACCTTTGGTTAAGTTTTCATCCAATATTCTATGAAAATATTCACCCGGTACCGCTTTTGCTTTGTTTTCCATACTTAATAGTTCCCACTTTTGTGGGTATATAGCAGATAACGTTTTTTCTACGCCGTTTTCATAAGTTATTTGAACTGAAAGTGTTTTGTTATATTGCGTATCTTTTGTGTATGGCATTAAACTGGGTATCTCATCGGCAATATTTGATACCGTATTAGGCGAAGCAGGTAATACCTGATTTGAGTTTTCCACTCGATTGGGTACTGGGGATGACTCTGTTTTTTGGCTCGGTATTTTGCTTGGTACCTCAGAGAGCGAATTTTCAATACCCGGTTTTGGGAAATGTTCTTCACCTGAAATATATCGATCTATCTTTTCCAGGCTCATGGTGGTTTTAGAGTGATACGGATCATTCTTTAATGCAGTAAGGTTTTTTTTGCTTCCGTGAATACTTATTGTGATAAGTATCCCATCCATGATACCTCTTTTGATTAGTGCAGAGATTTTAGATAATTTGATATCAGCTGGTAGCGTTTTATTGTTCATCACTGAATAAATGGCTTCGGCTAGTTCTTCAGTTATCAAAATGCCTTGTAATGAATCTGCACTTATTTGACCTATTAACGTGATTTTAACGGCTTGTTTTTGGCTAAGATTGGTTAATAATAGTGTTTTACTACTCCATTTTGCCGATGCGATAATTGTACCGCTAGCAAACACATTAGAAACTATTGTTAAGATGTCAAATGAATCATCTTTCCAATTACCAAAACCTTCTCGATGCCGATCAGCAATATTGATAACCGCTGAAGTCGTTGACGCCGCAATCGATGACCATATTAACCCTGATACCACTCTTGAACCGGGCACTGGAGCAACTAATGTAATGACACCCGCAACCACTATTGCCGCAAATCCTAATGATGCGAAGGCATCAGATAAGGAATCTGAATCACTTTTACCATCTGTATCAAAATTAATTTCAATACCGCCATAAATAATCTCTTTCCCTAAGATAATCCGATTATCATCATCAAAAGTGACTTCTTTTGCAATGCCAAATTGTTTATCTACTGCGGCATAGCCTTTAATAGTGCCTTCTGGATAACGGTTATCTTTATCCCAACATTCAAGTGCTTGCTTAATGGCGTCTTCTTTTGTTTCGCCTTTGCCAACATAGACACCACAAAATGACCTATCGACAGGGCTAGTCCAGTCAATTAAATGAACTTCGTTATCATTATAAAAATAGCACACTCTTAATGACATATCTTCACGTTCGCCATAAATGCTTGAAATATGTTTAACGTGAACTTGTCCAAAGTTTTCGCGGCAATCAGCCGGCACTTTATCAAGCAAAAATTTGAGTTTCTCCTTGAAGAGCTTTAACGATTCCATTCGATTTTGATAAGCCTGTTCATCCTCGGCTGATAGCTGCTGTTGCTTTTCTTGCACTAAGATCCAGTCAATTTGCTGAGTTAAATTTTTATAAAAAATAAATGGATTTTCTGACTCTTCGGCAGTATTTGTGGAATACGCAACACTTTGTTTTGCATTAATCACATTTTGGATATATTCAATATATTCCTTTTGGTTACCGTATATTATTTCGCAAACAATTTTGTGACGCCCTTCAATAGCCCATTTTACTTCGTTCCATTGAGTTGAATTTTGAGGTCCATTAATGACTTTTCCTAGGTATTTATCATCAGTTCTGAACGAAATATGGTTATAACACATCCATGACGCCCGAATTTGTTCAAGCGCAGGTGCGTCGGGATTGATTCTTTGTAAAGAAAAAGACATGATCTTTCCACGTATCACATTAGTTAAATTGGGTTTAGCCACAATTCGATAATTTTGCATGGTTATTCCTTATTTATAGATACTTTATATTTAGTCGTTTTGATATCTGCTTTTGCAAATAAATAATCGATAGCTAATTTATCTTTGTGGTAAGGCCCTAATGCTTGGTAAATATCTTTTACCATGTCTTTTCCATAAATTTCCTTATAGGCATCAATTGTCATTTCAATGGTATTTTTGGAATAAGCTAAATACCCAATCATCTGTTTTGAATTTATCGCTTCAATGGCTTTATGTAATCGTTGAGCATTGGCTTTCGCTAAAATGTCATCATCATCTGGAAACTGATAATAATAGTCCATATTAGGAGGAACATGTTTTAATACCACTTTTCCTTCGCGATCTAAACGACCTTGTCTAAATTCACCATTATCAAAACGAACTTGATATTTAGTCGTTGGAATTGGGTAACCATCATCGGTTTCAAGATACAGTGTTATTCCTTCTTGTTTATCTTGTGTGGTAAAAGTTTGAGGAATAGCACCTGATAAAAGTGTCGACTTATAATCTAACGACGATACACCCATCTTTTGCATCACGTTACATTTAAAATACACATTATCTTGCGTGCCCAGTTCAATGCCTGCACTGCTGATTTTGATGTACGAACCACCACAGATAAGCTTGATTTCATCGCTGGCGGTGATAGTCACTTTGCCGTCAACACTATCCACTTTGATATCTTGCTTGGCTGCCATATTAAGGTTGGCATTTTGGGCTTGCACCTCAATATCGCTTTGGTTAGCAAATAGCTTCATACCTAATTTTTGGGCAAACAAGCCAATCGCTTCAGCCGATGATACGGTGATGTTTTTTAATGCGGTGATATCGGTTTGATTTTCGCTGGTTAGGGTTAAGCTGTTGTTTGTTGTCAATTGGATGTTTTCTGGGCTGGTTAAAGCAATGCCTTCTTGCGCATAGGCCAGTAGGCCACTTTGGGTTAGCTCGCTTAAGTTGGCTTTAAGCTGGTCTTGACTGTCGGTATCGGCGCTGTGTGCGTCGGACTGGGTAGCGGCATTTTGTAGGGCTTTGGCAATCGATAAGGCATTTTCAAGTTGGCTTATTGCCGCTTGCATATCCAGTTGTTTGCCTTGTGCTTTCGGCTCGGTTTGGGTGGTTAAGTATAAGCCTCTATTGGCAGCAATCGCCCCCCATTCATCCGTCCTCAGTTCAAAGCCTTCACCACGTTGTGCTTTTTTATTATCGACTAAATGCCCTAAATTAAGTTGGCTTTTGCCATATTCGGTGGCAAGTTTGATATGCTCTTGACCGCGTTTATCATCCATGCGCAGTTTGTTGTTGGCGGGGGTGCGAATGACATTGCGGTGTTTGTTTACCGTGGTCACATGGTCAGGGTGGGCGCTGTCGTGCATGGCATGGGCAATATACGGCCTATCGGGATTGCCATTCATAAAGGCAATGGCGACTTCGGTGCCGTCAATTAACGGGAAGTGAAAACCATAAGTGTTACCCGAATAAGGTTTTGCTAAGCGTACCCATAAGCTTTCAGTACCCTTTTTCCACGTTTTTAAGTCAAAGTTAAATTTAACTCGGTAGCGCCCGTGAGTGTCAATATAGCCGTAGGTGTCATTATCAGGGCTAGTGACTCGTGCGGGTAAGGTGCCGCTGACTTGTGGCCAGCGTATAGGCGTAGGGCGATAAGGTTTTAAGGCTTGATAGGGAATGGCGGTAAAGGTAAGTGCATAGGCATCAGTACGGTTACCTTGTCCTTGCACACTTAAAATAATCACCCCCTCTTCAATCGATTTTAACGGACTGCCCGTGATGTTAATAAGTTGTCCTGGGGCTAATTGATAGCGGTTGCTTTTACCCGTGAGGATTATTTGCTGGCTAATCGCCTGCTCATGGCGGATTTTGGCATACCATTGACCGCTTTCAATGGCGTTATCTTGTTCAATGCTGTCATCTTGCGGTGACGGGGTAGCGGTTTGTACTTGGTTGGGATTAGTGGCTTTGTCATTTGGCTTGCTCTGCTGACCTTGTCCGCTTTTATAATGCTCTTCGTAACGGTAATCAGTGCCTTGCGTGGTGGTGGTTTTCGGTTGGGTGTTGATATCGGTGAGTAAATCGGCTTTGGCATCACGGTAGTTATAGTCTTGAACGGTCACTGAGGCCGGTACCACTTCGCTATGTAAGGTGATATCCCAAACACTTTCCACGCCCGTATCGGCCATGCCACTCGGCAGTTTATAGTCGATATTGGCCACCTGTGCATAGCCTTGTTCATAATCACTTAACACCATCACATCACAATCATGTTCGGCATGGGTTTCAAAGCGAAACCAGATACCGACATCAGCCAATAAGCGTTGAATAAATTCTAGGTCGCTTTCTTGCCACTGGGTGATAAACTCCCGTTCAGGGTAGCTGTCTTTGAGCGCTAACCGGTAATCAATGCCGGTAAAGCCGTGACTGCGTAGCACTTCTTCAACCACACTGACCACGCTTTGATTTTGAAATATAGCACTATTTTTCCCACAGCCAGCCGTGCTAAGCGCGAAGATAACACAACTTGGTAATGGGCTTCATCTTTATTGACTGATAGCTGGCTAAATTCAGTGATGACCCCATACAAGGTGCGTTTATTGGTGACGGCGGGCAAGTCGCTTAACGAACGAATAGCCGAAGTTAATGGTTTGTTAATAACAGGATTAAAGCAGAAAGTCGATTTTTGATTAAGGAACGCATCGGGCGATAAGGTTTTGTCAGGGCTGGTAAAGGTAACCACATAATGCCAAGGTTGATTTAACTGCTCATCACCGTCAACATGCAAAACTGAAATTGGTGCGGTCAACCCATCAACGGTTAAGGTATAGCGGTTATGACTAACGCCCCCTAAGCCGGCCATTAAATGGCTAAACTCGCCACCGAGTTGATCCAAAAGATGATTAAGCTCGTTTGCCATGGTGTTCTCCCTTTTCCTTTAAATCAGTGCAAGCTATTTTTAATTGATGCTGTTAATTTATTGTTATATCTGGTTTGACTTATTATGACCGATAATTTAAGTGAGATATATAACGTTGTCAAATAAAATATTTGTTTTTTATCAATTGGTTATTTTAATGTTAACAGCTTATGTTAGTTGAATGAGTATGTTATTGATAGCAAAAGGCTAGTAAATCGAGAATAGGTAAGCTGTTTTTTAACTCTTATGCGTTGCATATTTAGAAAAGGCATTTGCCTATTTTTTGCTAATATACAGTTATTTTCAAAATTTTTTTGAGTATTCTTTCCAAAATTTAATGGATGCCAATTATGACCGCATAATAGAAAAAAATAGTGATAATAAATTTATGTAATACTATTTAAAAATGTTTTTGGAATTAACTATGTTAATTGTTTTTACAAGAAATTGATTTTATTCTTAAATAAATATTTTTATGAAGTTTTTGGTAACATGACTTATTGTTTTAGATAGTCACATAGTTTGCTTTCTTTTGTTCTATGTTTTACCTATTTTAGACTTAACAGCGTAATTAGCATGAAAATCTTAGTGGGTTTTTCTGCTTTATCTGCATTTCGTGTGCGTAAAATCTTATCTGTTTTTCGTGAAAAATCCATTACTGATTATTAATCATTACTGTTACTAATATTGAAGCGCAATATTTAAAGCGTTCAACTATGAAATTAAATTGGCATGTTATTATTTTTACAAATTAAAATAATATTAATCAGTTAATTATTATTCAATTTATTGTCATGGGCGGTGTATCATAATAACAGTTTTATCTTAAAAGCCATTGAATTTACGATAAAACTGTTATTTTTATAATATTTTTATGTAGATGATCTTCTACGTGATGGACGCCGAAAAGGTTTTGGCGTTGGTAAATCAACTAATAATGCAGAGGGGTCATATTGGCTAACGGGAATAGCATGATCAATTGCTTTTTCAATTGCGGGTAAGTTTTGCGAATAACGCTCGCAGGCAAGGGAAATCGAGTATCCCTCAGCTCCCGCCCGCCCTGTACGACCAATACGGTGTCTGTAATCGTCACAATCATCAGGTAGATCATAATTAAATACATGGGTAACATTAGGAATGTGTAAACCTCGAGCAGCCACATCGGTCGCAACTAAAATATCAAGATTACCTTGTGTAAATTGCTCTAAAATTGATAAACGTTTTTTCTGAGCAATATCGCCAGTGAGTAATCCAACACGGTGCCCATCAGCAACAAGATGTCGCCAAATCTTTTCACAAGCCACTTTGGTATTAGCAAACACAATACAGCGATCTGGCCATTCTTCTTCAATAAGTGTTTGTAAAAGCGCTAATTTATCTTCATTTGACGGAAAGAATAGTTCTTCTTTGATTCTGTGACCAATCTTTTGTTCTGGCTCAACTTCAACATACTGTGGATTGTTCATATGTTCAAATGCGAGCTCACGCACATTATGTGTTAATGTTGCAGAAAACAGCATGGTTAGCCGTTTTTGCGGTGGCGTAATGTGTTTGAAAATCCAACGTATATCACGAATGAATCCTAAGTCAAACATACGATCGGCTTCGTCTAAAACGACAACTTGAAGCGCTTCTAGGTTGATATAATTTTGTTTAGCATAGTCGATTAATCTTCCTGTTGTGGCAATTAATATATCTACGCCGTTAGATAGCATTTTTAATTGTTTATCGTAGCCATCGCCACCAAAAGCTAATCCTAATTTTAAACCTGTTTCTTCAGATAACGCTTGTGCATCATGATAAATTTGCACAACTAATTCTCGTGTTGGTGCAAGAATTATAGCTCTTGGTTGATTGGTTTTGTGATCAGGTAAAGGTTCATGATTCAACAGGTGATTAAATGTTGAGGCTAAAAAAGCCATTGTTTTGCCAGTTCCTGTTTGCCCTTGCCCAGCAATATCGATCCCTGTAGTGGTTAATGGTAATGTTTTTTCTTGGATTGGCGTACAGTAAACAAACCCTTTTTTCTCAAGTGCTTTTAACACCAAAGGATGAAGAGGAAATTGACTAAAAGTTGTTTGGGTAAGATATGATTGAATCATTATGGTTGCAGATATAATTATCAGAATCTGGAGATTATAACATACTAAATACCGTGACATCACTAATAATTATGTCCTATTATAATAATTACTAGCCGAGAAATGCAAAGTAATCTATTATTGTGTCAAGTTAAAGTATGTTGGAGATAGAAATGAGTAATAATATCGTTCTTTTATCGGAAGAGACATTCGATAAAACAATTAATGAATCAGCAAAACCTGTACTCGTTGATTTTTGGGCTCCATGGTGCCAACCCTGCCAAATGATTGCTCCTATTCTGGAGGAAATAGCTCAGGAATATAATGATAAAATTATTATTGCCAAATTGAACGTTGAAGAAAACCCTAATGTAGCGCCTAAATTTGGTATACGAGGCATTCCAACATTGTTGATTTTTAAAAATGGGCAAGTGGTTTCGACTCAAGTCGGTGCGCTATCTAAAGCGGAGCTTAAAAATTTTATCGATTCTCAATTATGAAATAGCCTTTATATTGCATAAGAACTAAGAATTGAATAAAAACTAAGATAATAATTATTAAGAGAGTAGTGCATTGTGTACCGCTCTTTTTGTTTGGCTTTACAAACAAGACTAATTAATGCAATTAAATCTAGACATATTGATATTTTTAGTGTAAATTGCGAGCTTCTTACAAATACTCCTTTCTACAAATTCATTGTTTTTATTGGTAAAGTGGTGAAATTCTACATACAGATCTTTAATTATCATCAATAGCTTAGTAATCGATTGAATTTATGTGCTGTAAGGGAAAGAATTTTTTATAAGTAAATGAAACAAAGAAACACAAATAGTATTAATTGCAAACATATCAATTTTATCCTCAAGAATTTTTAAAATTATGAATTTAACTGAATTAAAAAACACTTCTGTCTCTGAGCTTGTAGCGCTTGGTGAGAAAAAAATGGGGCTTGAAAATCTTGCCCGCCTTAGAAAACAAGACATTATTTTTGCGATTTTAAAGCAACATGCCAAAAGTGGTGAAGATATTTTTGGCGATGGTGTGCTGGAAATTTTACAAGATGGTTTTGGCTTTTTACGCTCTGCTGACAGCTCTTACCTAGCAGGACCAGATGATATTTATGTATCACCAAGCCAGATTCGGCGGTTTAATTTACGGACGGGTGATACTATTGCAGGTAAAATTCGCCCACCAAAAGAAGGCGAACGTTATTTTGCTTTACTGAAAGTTAACGAAGTCAATCATGATAAGCCAGAAGATGCCCGCAATAAAATCCTTTTTGAAAACTTAACTCCCCTTCATCCAAATTCTCGTTTACGTATGGAACGAGGCAATGGCTCTACAGAAGATATCACAGCGAGAGTACTTGATTTAGCCTCGCCAATTGGTAAAGGTCAACGTGGTTTGATTGTTGCACCGCCTAAAGCTGGTAAAACAATGCTTCTACAAAATATTGCACAAAGTTTAGCGGTGAATCATCCTGAATGTGAATTAGTCGTTTTAATGATTGATGAACGACCAGAAGAAGTGACCGAAATGCAGCGTTTAGTTAAAGGTGAGGTTGTTGCTTCAACATTTGATGAGCCGGCTGCAAGACATGTTCAAGTCGCTGAAATGGTTATTGAACGAGCTAAACGTTTGGTTGAACATAAAAAAGATGTCATTATTTTATTAGATTCGATCACCCGACTTGCTCGAGCTTATAACACCGTTGTTCCATCATCAGGTAAAGTATTAACTGGTGGTGTGGATGCGAATGCACTGCATCGACCAAAACGCTTTTTTGGTGCTGCTCGTAATGTAGAAGAGGGCGGTAGCTTAACTATTATTGCCACTGCACTGATTGATACGGGTTCTAAAATGGATGAAGTCATTTACGAAGAGTTTAAAGGTACAGGTAATATGGAAGTTCATTTATCACGTAAAATTGCTGAGCGCCGTGTGTTCCCTGCTATTGACTTTAATCGTTCTGGTACGCGTAAAGAAGATTTAATGACTTCACCGGATGAGCTACAAAAAATGTGGATTTTACGTAAAATTCTTAATCCAATGGGTGAAACTGATGCGATGGAATTTTTAATCGATAAGTTAGCCATGACTAAGACTAATGATGAATTTTTTGAAATGATGAAGCGTTCATGATTTGTTCAGTTGATAATAAATATTATTAAAGTAATGAAAAATAGCCGTATTGTATTCTGATACGGCTTTTTTTATGGCAGAATATAGCGTAATTTATAAAACTTAAGTACGTTATAGATATTGTTAAAAAAACCTTATGGTTAAGGTTATAAAGGTTTAATAAAGGAGCCAAATTATGTCAAAACAACAAATCGGTGTTATTGGAATGGCGGTTATGGGGCGAAATCTTGCACTTAATATCGAAAGTCGCGGGTTTTCTGTTGCTATTTATAATCGTTCTAAAGATAAAACCGAACAAGTCATGGCTGAGCATTCTGATAAACAGTTGGCTCCTTACTTTACGATTGAAGATTTTGTCAATGCATTAGAGAAGCCTCGCCGTATTCTTATTATGGTGCAAGCAGGTAAAGGGACTGATGCGGTGATTGATGAGCTACGTCCATTATTAGATAAAGGCGATATTATTATTGATGGCGGTAATGCTTATTTTGAAGACACCATTCGTCGCAATAAAATGCTTTCAGATGAAGGTTTTAATTTTATTGGTACAGGCGTTTCTGGTGGTGAAGAAGGTGCACTTAAAGGGCCTTCAATTATGCCCGGTGGACAAAAAGAGGCTTATGAGCTAGTTGCACCGATATTAGAGAAAATAGCCGCTAAGGCTAATGGTGAACCTTGTGTCGCTTATATCGGACCAAATGGCGCGGGTCATTATGTGAAAATGGCTCATAATGGTATTGAATACGGTGATATGCAACTGATAGCTGAAAGCTATTTTGTATTGAAACATGCTGCGGGTTTAACTAATGATGAACTAGCTGATGTGTTTACCGACTGGAATAAAGGTGAATTAGACAGTTATTTGATTGAAATCACAGCCGATATCTTTAGACATAAAGATGATGAGGGTAATTATTTAGTTGATGTGATTTTGGATGCAGCAGGTAATAAAGGCACAGGGAAATGGACCAGCCAAAGTGCATTGGATTTGGGGGAACCTTTGTCTTTAATCACTGAGTCTGTATTTGCACGCTATTTATCAGCTATTAAAGATCAGCGCATTTCGGCTGCAAAAGTGTTAAAAGGCCCGCAAAACGAACCACATAGTGGTGATAAGAAAGTGCTTATAGAGAAGGTTCGTAAAGCGCTGTATATGGGTAAAATCATCTCTTATGCGCAAGGTTTTGCGCAGTTAAAAGCCGCATCTCATAAGTACCAGTGGGATTTAAATTATGGTGAAATTGCTAAAATTTTTAGAGCTGGATGTATTATTCGCGCCCAGTTTCTACAAAAAATTACTGATGCTTATGCCGATAACAATGAGATTGATAATTTATTATTGGCACCTTATTTTAATCAAACAGTTGAGGCTTATCAGCAATCATTACGTGATGTGGTGTCTTTAGCTGTACAACAAGGTATTGCAGTTCCAACACTTTCGGCAGCTATTGCCTACTATGATAGTTATCGTTCTGCGGTATTACCCGCTAATTTAATTCAAGCGCAACGAGACTATTTTGGTGCACATACCTATAAGCGTATAGATAAAGAAGGTGTGTTTCACACCGATTGGTTAAATATTGAATCATAGTATTTTCAATTTCTAATTCTATTTTTTTAACAAAAGTGCAGAACTTGCGGGCACTTTTGTTTCTCTTCTTTTCTCTTTTTATATCCCAATAATTTATAAATACTTGTCATTATTGATTTTAAACTTGTCAAGTTATTTTATTTATTAAAAAACCTAGAAAAACACTATATATGGTGTATAATTCGCTAATATTTACTATAT
>NZ_LZGV01000057.1:0-2945 GCF_001690265.1 Gilliamella sp. HK2 | reverse complement strand
GGATTTTTTGTCGATTTCTTCTGGCCAGTTGACTTTGATTGGCCAAGTAAAGTCTTCTTCTGGCATAAATTCGGCATCCAAATTTTTATCAGAAAACGCCATATAGCTATTTATCCACATCCATTCATCATAACCTAAACTGTTATCGGCCGCCAACAGAAAGTGGTCAATCACTTTAGTGGTATTAGGCTCACATACCACACACTCTAGGCGATAACTTCTAACCATTCCGCCACTCGCAAGAGGAACTGATACCGATGTCATACACCCTTGAACATCTGCCCAATTAAACTCTTTAACGGTTATCTCTTTAGCTCTAAAGGGCGAGCGAGTAAAGGTAGCCCATGATCCTAGATATAAGATGAAATGCTCATAAAGATAGATTTTCCCTGTTCTACGATTTAAGCGTATTGGACAATCTTCTGGCATGAATAAAATTGTTAGGAATATTTGAAGCATAACAAAGCTAATAAAAATCAAAAGAATCCCCAAAAAAACAAATAAAATATCTATTTTTCTTAACTGCATGATATTAATACCATAAAAACTTACAAATACTCCAAATATTGTAAGTAGTAGCGAAAGGAACGATATAAAAATTAGAAAGAAACGGAGAATTATACCAATTCCGTTTGGGGATCTTGAAAACTCACAATAATCATCATTAGCATAGCGTAGTTTTTTATTATTACTTAAATGTAATTGTGTTGTATATATTCCTTTATGCAAATCCTCGCGCCATGCGGAAACTTGCGGTTGATATTTGGATGGCATTATTTATTCCCTAACTTTTTATATTCGGCATCTATTTGTTGATATTCTTCAAGCGAGCTGGCTTTGGATTTTTTGTCGATTTCTTCTGGCCAGTTGACTTTGATTGGCCAAGTAAAGTCTTCTTCTGGCATAAATTCGGCATCCAAATTATTATCAGAAAAAGCCATGTAGCTATTTATCCACATCCATTCATAACCTAAACTGCTACCGGTCGCCAACAGAAAATGGTCAATCACTTTAGTAGTATTAGGCTCACATACCACACACTCTAGGCGATAACTTCTAACCATTCCGCCACTGCCCGTTGGTACCGATACTGAGGTCATACACCCTTGAATATCTGCCCAATTAAATTCTTTAACGGTTATCTCTTTGGCTCTAAAGGGAGAACGAGTGAAAGTTGCCCATGATCCAAAGTACAAAATAAAATGGTCATAAATATAAACTTTACCTGTTTTACGATTTAATCGTATTGGGCAATCTTCAGGAGCATATAATAAATAGAAAAACAATTGAGTAAGAAGGTAAAAAATAAATAATACTAAAACGCAGCTAGGTATAACCAACGCTTTATGCGTGCTAACAGGAATATGTGGAATTACGATATATAATACAAAAACTGATAGCAAAATGAGCATTGATAAACAAATAATAGTTATCCACCGAGCAAAATACCCCCCTCCTAAACGCCGTGAAAATTCACAATAATCATCATTAGCATAACGTAATTTTTTATTATTACTTAAATGTAATTGCGTTGTATAAACCCCTTTATATAAATCCTCGCGCCACGCGGAAACTTGCGGTTGGTACTTTGATGGCATTATTTATTTCCTAACTGTTTATATTCGGCATCTATTTGTTGATATTCTTCAAGCGAGCTGGCTTTGGATTTTTTGTCGATTTCTTCTGGCCAATTGACTTTGATTGGCCAAGTAAAGTCTTCTTCTGGCATAAATTCGGCATCCAAATTATTATCAGAAAAAGCCATATAGCTATTTATCCACATCCATTCGTCATAGGTTAGGCAATTATGAGTAGACAGAATAAAATGATCGGTTACTTTAGTGGTATTAGGTTTGCATATCACACATTCAATACGGTAAGTTCTGACGATACCGCCACTGCCCGTAGGTGCCGAAACTGAACTCATTACTCCTTGAATATCTGCCCAATCAAATTCTTTAACGGTTATCTCTTTGACTCTAAAGGGTGAACGAGTAAAGGTAGACCATGCTCCAAAATACAATAAAAAATGGTCATAAATATAAACCTTACCTGTTTTACGATTGAAACGAATAGGGAAATCTTCAGGAGCAAAAAAAATATTCAAAGCCATTAGAAAGAAGAGATACATACAAAAAAACACTAATAAACAACATGGTATAAATATAAATCTAGTTTCGCTTTTTTCAAAAAAAATAATTGGTATAACAAAGTATAAGACTATTGATGCTAATAAGACAGTTGCAGAAATAATTGTTATCATAAATATACGAAGCAATGGATTCATCCCACTTAAACTCCTTGAAAATTCACAATAATCATCATTAGCATAACGTAATTTTTTATTATTACTTAAATGTAATTGTGTTGTATATATTCCTTTATGCAAATCTTCGCGCCAGCATGACACTTGCGGTTGATATTTGGATGGCATTATTTATTCCCTAACTTTTTATATTCGGCATCTATTTGTTGATACTCTTCAAGCGAGCTGGCCTTGGATTTTTTGTCGATTTCTTCGGACCAATTGATTTTTACTGACCACTCGTATTCATCTGGCATCTGTTCGGTATCGAGGTTTTTATCCGAAAATGCCATAAAACTATTCACCCACATCCACTCATCGTAACTTAAACTGCTATCTATACAAAAAGTAAAGTGGTCAATTACATTGGTGGTATTAGGCTCACATACCACACACTCTATACGGTAAGTTCTGACCATACCACCACCAGAAATCGGTGCCGATACTGAGGTCATTACCCCTTGAATATCTGCCCAATCAAACTCTTTCATTGTTATCTCTTTCACTCTAAATGGTGAACGAGTAAATGTTTTTAATGAACCAAAATATAAAAGAAAATGGTCATAAATATAAACTTTACCGGTTTTACGATTAAAACGGATTGGGCAATCCTCGGGAGCATAGAATAGATAGAAAACAA
>NZ_LZGV01000056.1:0-49443 GCF_001690265.1 Gilliamella sp. HK2 | reverse complement strand
TTTAACTCAACTCCAAGATTCAATTTTTTAATTAATGATTAAGTATATTTCTTTAACTGTTCAATATATCATATAGCAAAATAACTAAGATAAAACAGAATAATGAGTAACGAAATCGAATTAAAATTTGAAATCAATGACAACGATATTGCTAATTTAAAATGTTTTTTGGAACAATGGGCTGATAGTGACGAAGCCGAATTTTCGGCAATATCATCAGTCAAACGACGTTCTACAAAATTCAACTTGACTAATACTTATTATGACACAAACGATCATTATTTACGTAATAACCATTGTGGTCTGCGTGTAAGAGGATGTGAAGAAAATCACCAAAAAAAGTTTGAAATTACCTTAAAGCGAGATAGAAAATCAGTGGCTGGTTTACATGAACGAATAGAATTTAATGTCAACTTACCTAACTCAGAACCTGATTTAACACTATTACCACATGCGGCATTACCTGATAATTGTAATATTGCCCAGTTACAACAAAATTTATTGCCATTGTTTAGTACTGATTTCAAACGTCAAACTTGGTTGATTTCGTTTGCAAGTAGTGAAATTGAAGTCGCTTTAGATCAAGGAGAGATTAAGTCAAACCAAAAGGTTAAAATTATTCAAGAAGTCGAACTTGAACTCAAACAGGGTAATAAACAAGATTTGCTCAATTTTGCGCTTGAATTAAGTCGATTTCATTTACATCTTTTTTCACAAAGTAAAGCCGCTAGAGGTTATTTGTTGCTTAAAAATTCACCATTGAAAAGCTGTCAGTTTGATATTAAAATGAATCAAAATTTAACGCAACTGCTCAATTTTTGGCAACAAAATGAAGAATATGCGTTAGAAACTAACAACTTAAATTTTTATCAACAAACTTTAAAGCAGATTAGTAATGTATTAGCTGATAAAAACTTATCTCTTGAACCTGAATTTACTCAATGGCAAGAGGCATTATTGTCTTTTAACTCAATAGAAAAGTTTGCTTTTAGTGAACTGAACACAAGGTTAAAACTGGCATTGATTGCGAATCTGACTCTTAATTAATGGACTAAAAATAGATGAAATTCTCTTTTTTTAAATTACCGTTCTTTTTTGTACTCTTTTATTGGATTCTTGATAGCATCTTTACGATTGGATGTTTGCTTTTTGTTAATAGTGATTTTCACAGCGATGAAGTATTGGCTTTATTTAGTTCAAATAGTTATAGTATATCATTATTAAATACCCTAATTTTAACTAATACTTTTAATCAATTAGCGAATCTGGTTCTAGTTTTTATTACTTCAGCAATAGTATTAAACCAATATTTTATTTATCGAGTCAACGCAAATAATCTTTTATATGCATTTACAATAGTACTTTTGATAATCATTGGTTTATATGCTTATCAAATTATATTTGCCCAGCAGACAGGCGTGTTTTTGAATAGTTACTTGTTGGAATCATACTTCTTTTATACCTATAGGTTTTATATAGGAATATTGCGGTTTGTTAGTTATATTTGGATATTCATGGGGATTTGTTTAGGGATAAAACTATTGCATTCGGTTTTTGTAACGGAACTGGAAATGATTGCATTGCCTACAAAGTATAGTCAAAAAATTCATTTATCTTTATTTATCTTGTTATTTAATTTTTATTATTTGGTTATTGTCTTATTCTTTTTGAATTACTTTTTACTTCCTGATTTTCTTTTCGAATCAGATATTTTTGCGATGAGTTTTCATTCAATTTTTTTACTAATATGTAATACCGTTGGCTACATTGCTTTACGCAAACAATTTACTTCTGTCGGGTCTAAACTTCAACTAAAAAATTTAGCTTTTAGTTCTGCTATTGCTTTTAGTGTAACCTTGCTACTATCTATAATTGTTTTTTTTATCAATACCTATTTTATGAATTTGGGATGGCTTGATAAGATGGTTGAATCATTGAATGATAAACAAATTTTAGCTATTGCATTCTCTTATATTATAGCATTTTTTGTTGTGTTATGTTTGATTGGTTGGCTCGTTGTTCGCAAAGTAGTAAAGATATTTTTTAGCAAATAAGATCATCATTCTATCGTATTGAACATTGATACGATAGAATTTTAAGATTTTTCTTTTATTAAATAAGCTCCATTGATGTAGCTCATCTTACAAAATAGTACACCCAAAAGTAGCGAATAAATTACCTGATGATTAGCTATCTATTAATTATGAGGGATTCCCTATTTTGTAAAAAACATTCAATATGTCTATACCGTTTAAATGGTAAAAATAATTACCTGCCTTAAATCAAAATTAACCACTTGAAGTAAATAACGAATCTTAAATAAGATACTCAATATATAGTGAATTATCTTTAAGATCTTTTGATAAAATAACAATAAAAAGCATACGTCACTATTTTTCTACAAACTTTTATTTTTTATATAAATACTATATCAATGACAAAAGTTATTTATAATAGAGGCTTATTTTGGTGATTTTACTTTTAGTAACAATATTTCTAAGAGAGTTTGCCCATGTCGGAATTTAATCTACCACTTTGCCTTTTGCTTGAACAACAAAAGCAAAAAGTTATCTCGCAACTTAAACAATGCCAGCCAGATGAAGTGCAAGCTAATCTTGATATTTTAGTACAAAGTGATTTTTTGGTGGATGCTTTTTATCGATTCCCACAGTGGCTCTCTGAGATAGCAAACAATCTACCGAAAGCCGACGAACGACAATATTACCAAAATTGGTTAACTAAAAAATTAACCTTAGTTTCGGATGAAACTGAATTGATGAAAGAATTACGGCAATTTAGGCGTTATATTTTAGTTCGATTGGCATGGTCTCAATTAACCCATATCAGTTGTGATGAGCAAATTTTATTACAATTAAGCGAGTTGGCAGAAGTGATCATTGTTACGGCTCGAGATTGGCTTTATGAACTGAGTTGTAAAGAGTGGGGCACTCCTTGTAATGCACAAGGTAAATTACAACCCTTGATAATTTTAGGGATGGGTAAACTTGGTGGTGGAGAACTTAATTTTTCGTCTGATATTGATTTGATTTTTACTTACCCAGAACATGGGCAAACGCAAGGTGGGCGACGAGAGCTTGATAATAGTGTATTCTTCACTCGATTAGGGCAACGCTTAATTAAAGCTCTTGATCAAATTACCGAAGATGGTTTTGTTTATCGTGTTGATATGCGCTTGCGCCCGCTAGGCGATGGCGGACCTTTGGTGTTAAGTTTTTCATCTATGGAAGACTACTACCAAGAGCAAGGTCGTGATTGGGAGCGTTATGCAATGGTTAAAGCTAAAATACTTGGAGATCAGCAATCGCCTTATGTTAATGAACTTTACCAAATGCTAAAACCCTTTGTGTATCGCCGTTATATCGACTTTAGCGTCTTACAGTCATTGCGTAATATGAAAAGCATGATTGAACGTGAAGTACGTCGTCGCAGTTTAAAAAATAATATTAAGCTTGGTGCTGGAGGAATTCGGGAAGTTGAGTTTATTGTGCAAGTCTTTCAGCTTATACGTGGTGGGCGAGTAGTGGGGTTACAAACCCGTTCACTGCTCACGGCTTTACAGGTTATTGAACAAGAATCATTGCTCAACACTGATGAAGTAACCGCATTACGTGAAAACTATCTTTTTTTACGCCGTTGTGAAAACTTACTGCAAGCTATTAACGATGAACAAACTCAAACCTTGCCAGATGATGAACTTGATCAGCTACGCCTAGCTAGTGGTATGGGATTGGCTAACTGGGCTGATTTTCAACGTGACTTAACTAAGCGCATGCAAGCTAATCGCAAAATATTTAATCAGCTTATTGGTGAGCATGAATCGACATTATCCACGGCAAAACAATACAATGATCAGTTCGATGATCTTTGGGTACCCGATCTACAAATAAATGATGTAAAAGCAATACTGCCATCTTATTCAGATGATGATGTAAATCAACTTTGGCAAATGCTTATACAATTTCGTGATGATATCGGTAAACGTACTATTGGTGTAAGGGGGCGTGAAATACTCGATCAATTGATGCCTAGATTATTAGAATCCATTTGTAGTGAAAAACAAGCAATAGTCATTTTATCGAGAATTTTTCCTTTACTAGTTAATATTGTTAGTCGTACTACCTATTTAGAGTTATTACTAGAATATCCAGTCGCATTAAAACAGGTGATTCGCTTATGCAGTGCATCACCAATGATCAGTGATCAACTCGCTCATTACCCCATATTGCTTGATGAACTTATTGATGTTAATTCGCTACATCAAACGATTGCACCACACGAATATAAAAGCCAACTTTATCAATATTTACTTCGTATTCAAGTGGATGATGAAGAACAACAACTTGAAGCATTACGACAATTTAAGCAAATGCAATTACTCCATATTGCTACCGCAGATGTTGAACATGTATTAACCACCATGAAAGTCAGTGATCACCTAACCTATGTGGCCGAAGCATTACTCGATTTTGTTATACAAATGGCGTGGAATCAAATAACCGCCCGTTATGGTCAGCCAGAACATTTATCTGCTAATGACAAAGGATTAGTTGTTGTTGCTTATGGCAAATTAGGTGGCTGGGAGCTAGGTTATGGTTCCGATCTTGATTTAGTCTTTTTACACGATTGCCCAGTAAACAGCATGACCAAAGGCGAAAAACAGATCGACAGTCGTCAATTTTATTTGCGTTTAGTACAACGAATTATTCACCTATTTAATGTACGTACTAGCTTTGGTATTTTATATGAAGTCGATGTAAGGCTCCGCCCTCAGGGAAATGCTGGGTTACTTGCGTGTAGCTTAAATTCATTTGAGGATTACCAGATGAATGAAGCTTGGACTTGGGAACATCAAGCATTAGTACGAGCCAGAGCCGTATATGGCGAAAGCGAATTAATAAAACGTTTTAACCAAATTCGTCATAATATACTTTGTAAAAAGCGAGATCAAAATACCTTAAAAACAGAAGTTCGGCAAATGCGCGAAAAAATGAGAACCCACCTTAGCACATCACACACGCATTTGTTTAATTTAAAAATTGATGAAGGGGGGATTGGTGATATTGAATTTTTATCGCAATATCTTGTACTTAATTATGCTTATCAATACCCAAAAATGACAACATGGAGCGACAACGTTCGTATTTTAGAACTCGCAACAAATTACCAAATTATGGATAGCAACGAAGCCCAGCAACTAACACAAGCTTATATTGACATGCGCAATAAAATTCATCAATTGGCATTACAAGCTTTACCAAGTACTGTTGATGATTCGCAATTCAGTCAAGTAAAAAATATTGTTAATCAAAGCTGGCGTAAGTGGTTAATGTAGTGAGTAAAATATTATTATTTTGTTACTTTCAACGATGAGACGAGGCTCGTAGTCAAAAGCGGAGAAAAGCTTTAAGTCATTTATCATGATACCCTCGCAACGGCTAGAATGAGAAAGCTCATCATGGGGGATGAATTGTTTACCTTTGAACCGCGATATTTGATTAGGTAATATTTTATAGTAATGAAAATAAAGAAGCTTGTTATTTTCGATTATTTCGCCATGAAATAAAGCAATAATAAAATACTAAAGGAGGGGGATTTTGCAAGCATTTGTGAAAAATGTTGTTTTAATATTATTAATGGCTGAAAATTTTAGCTGCCAGTAATGGATAGATTAAATAATTGTTTTTAAAAAGGCTTAATTTCAAATAATCCAATAAACTTTTTAAAACTATTACTTTGTACAGAGCAACTGAATTTGTAAGATTTTTACTCAATCGCATGTATTATCTACGTATATATTCACTAAAATTTCTTCACAACGGTAAAGTTTTAAAACATGTTGAGTGATATTAATAAAAATAAATGCCACATTAGTGGCATTCATGAGGAAGCGGTGTGAGTCTACAATATTAAGTATTAAGCCACTATTTTGCTTCTTTCCACAAAATCAGATCCTGATCTTCAAGATCTGAAGCATCAAAGCTGATTGGTGCGATATCTTCGCGGTCAAAAGCGATGTCACCACCATTGATAGCACTATCACCTTTTTGAATCCCTTTAAAATCAAATAAATTAGTATCACATAAATGGGATAGGGTGATATTTTGTGTGGCTCGAAACATGGTTTCTATCCGGCCAGGAAACTTCCTATCCCACTCATTTAGCATTTCTTTAATGACTTGTCTTTGTAAGTTGGGTTGTGAACCACAAAGATTACAAGGAATAATCGGGAATTGCTTAATTTGCGCATATTTAGCAATATCTTTTTCTTTACAGTAAGCCAGCGGTCGGATAATGATATGTTCACCCGAATCATTCATTAACTTAGGGGGCATTGCTTTAAGTTTGCCACCATAGAACATATTTAAAAACAGTGTTTCTAATATATCATCACGATGATGCCCAAGCGCAATTTTAGTTGCGCCAAGCCCGGTCGCAGTGCGATATAAAATTCCCCGACGAAGGCGTGAGCATAAAGAACAAGTTGTTTTGCCTTCAGGGATTTTTTCTTTAACAATGCCATAGGTATTTTCTTGGACGATTTTATACTCAATACCAAGCGAATTTAAATACTCTGGTAAAACGTGTTCGGGAAAACCAGGTTGTTTCTGATCTAAATTAACCGCAATTAATTCGAAATTTATTGGGGCACTGATTTTTAAATTAATAAGAATATCAAGCAAAGTATAACTATCTTTACCACCTGATAGGCAAACCATAATACGATCGCCTTGTTCGATCATATTAAAATCAGCGATTGCTTCGCCCGTTAGGCGACGCAATCGTTTATGTAGTTTATTTTGATTATATGTATTCATCACAATCTTATTAGTTATTCCGCTCGGCTCATATAGCGACGCTCAGCGATGTGAATTTTGACTTTTTCATTATTATCAATATACTCAGGAACTTGAATAACAAGACCCGTTGATAATGTTGCAGGTTTAGTTCGTGCGCTTGCTGAAGCGCCTTTAATACTTGGCGAAGTTTCAACAATTTCTAAATCGACAGTTTGTGGTAGCTCTAATGCGATGACTTCGTCGTCCGCCATTAATACTTGAATTCCATCCATTCCGCCCTCAGGAATAAATAAAAGCTCATCTTCAATTTGTTCTTTTTTGAAAATAAATGATGTGTAATCTTCATTATCCATAAACACATATTCATCCCCATCAACATAAGAAAAACTAACAGGACGGCGAGACAGTTCAATGGTTTCGAGGATATCATCTCCTTTAAATCGTTCTTCGACTTTGCCGCCATTTTTGACGTCAGTAAAACGCATTTTATAAAGCGTACTGGCACCACGAGCACTAGGGCTTTGAACATCAATATCTTTAACGAGTAATAATTTGCCATTATAGGTGACTGCATCGCCACGTTTTATTTCATTTGCTTTAGCCATAATATTTTCTTCGCGATTATTAAAAATAGAGTTAAAAAATTAACTCGCTATTTTAACGCTAACTTGTTATTGTCACCAACTAAATTTATTAATAAGCTTTAAATTAAAGGAAAAATGATGGCAAATTTATTTCAATGTCGAGAAAATTGTGGTGCTTGTTGTATTGCACCATCAATTTCTTCTCATATTCCTAGTATGCCTAATGGTAAAATAGCTGGTATTGCTTGTATTCATTTAGGTGAAGATTTTAAATGCCAGCTATTCGGGCTTGCATCAAGACCATCGGTTTGTGAGCGGTTACAACCCTGTTACGAGATGTGCGGTGATAATCGTGAGCAAGCATTGGATTATTTAACTCAATTAGAACAACTTACACGTGGGTAAGTATTGCTTCTATTTAACAAATGAGATTTATTATTAAAATTATTTATCTCGTCATGCTTTTTTTTTGATACACTTCTGCGCATTTTATTTTATCTGTAATGATTAATATAAATTTTGAGCTGCCAGTTGACAGCTAAGAATGTAACGTGCTGAAAATACGTATACGCTATAAAATTGACTCTCTTTAATAAAGAAGAATATTGCTATGAAAAATAAATTAAAACGAGATTTAAAGGCTCGTCATTTAACCATGATTGCCATTGGTGGTTCCATTGGTACAGGATTATTTGTTGCATCTGGTGCAACAGTTGCGCAGGCAGGCCCAGGAGGGGCACTACTTTCTTATGCCATTATCGGCTTAATGGTTTACTTTTTAATGACAAGTTTGGGTGAATTGGCTGCTTACCTTCCCGTTTCAGGAACATTTGCAACTTATGGATCACGTTATGTCGATGAGGCATTTGGTTTTGCTATTGGCTGGAATTATTGGTACAACTGGGCAATTACTGTTGCGGTTGACTTAGTTGCAGCGCAATTGGTAATCTCATATTGGATAGATTTAGGCAGTTATAGTTGGCTTTGGAGCTTTCTATTTTTAAGCATTATCTTTTGCCTTAACTATATTTCGGTTAAAGGCTTTGGTGAAGCAGAATTTTGGTTTTCACTAATTAAAGTTGTCACTGTTGTTATTTTTATTGCTGTTGGGTTGCTCATGATTGTCGGTATTTTGGGTGGAGCGCAAGGTGCAGGTTGGCACAATTGGCAAGTAGGTGACGCTCCGTTTGTTGGTGGATTTTCATCAATGATTGGCGTAGCTATGGTGGTTGGGTTTTCGTTCCAAGGCACAGAGCTAATAGGTATTGCTGCGGGTGAATCAAGCTCTCCAGAAAAAAACATTCCTAAAGCAATGAAACAAGTATTTTGGCGAATCTTGTTATTTTATATCTTTGCAATCTTAGTCATTAGTTTAATTATTCCATATACTGATCCTAATTTGTTGCGCAATAATGAAACCGACATTAGTGTAAGCCCATTTACTTTAGTATTCCAAAATGCAGGGTTACTGTCAGCTGCGGCATTAATGAATGCTGTTATTTTGACATCAGTTCTTTCTGCTGGTAATTCAGGATTGTATGCGTCAACTCGAATGCTTTATGCCTTAGCTAAAGAAGGTAAGGCTCCGAAAATTTTTGGAAAATTATCGTCATCAGGGGTGCCTAGAGTGGCGCTACTAGTCACGACATTTGTCGCTATGCTTTGTTTCTTAACCTCTATGTACAAAGATCAAGAAGTTTATCTGTGGTTGCTGAACATGTCGGGTATGACGGGCTTTATTGCTTGGCTTGGTATCGCCATTAGCCATTATCGTTTTAGAAAAGGTTATATGGCTCAAGGTCATGATCTTAATAAATTACCATATCGCTCAAACTTATTCCCATTGGGGCCTATTTTTGCTTTTGTACTATGTTTGATTATTACTTTAGGTCAGAATTACGAAGCATTCTTACAAGACACCATTGACTGGAATGGCGTGATTGCAACCTATATTGGTTTACCGCTATTTTTAGTGATTTATTTTAGTTACAAAATAGTCAAAAAGACAAAATGGATTAAATACGATCAAATGAACTTTTCTAAAGAAGATTAAATCGCTTGTTTAAATTTATCACTCATCCGTCGACAAAGGTCGACGGATTTTTTATTAAAAAAGAGATAAATAAACCGTTATATTTTTAAATAGGTTATTTAGATAACGATATTAGCGACTACGGAAGATGATACGTGCTTTAGATAGATCGTAAGGCGTCATTTCAACAGTAACTTTATCGCCAGTGAGAATACGAATATAATTTTTTCGCATCTTACCAGAAATATGTGCAGTAACGACATGACCATTTTCAAGTTCAACACGAAACATCGTGTTTGGAAGTGTATCAAGTATGGTACCTTGCATTTCAATGTTATCTTCTTTTGCCATTGGGGCCTCTTAATAATAAATACAAATTAAATATACTTAATTGATTTGCCATGTAAAGTGCTTGATGACAAAACAATAATGTTACACTTTCATCTTACCTTATCGGTATTTGATGAGAAGCCTAACAAGCTAAGTATAAACACAAAAAAACTGAGTTTAGAATATATAAATACAGCGGCGAAATAATGCCGAAAAAACTGTCAGATGTAAAGCCCTTTCTACTATTTCTTTACGTTATAAAGTCTTTGTTGATGAATATAGTGCCATACTTGAGGTGGCAATAACTTTTCACAACGTGCTTGGTTGTTAATATTTCGCCTAATTTCCGTTGCTGAAATATCTTCAAGTGGTGTATGCGCAAAAAAGATATAACCATGAGGAGAGTCATGTAATTGTTGAACTTTGGTTGTGCTATGTTCATCAATCCATTGTTGTAGCTCAATGTTATTGGTATTTTGTGCATAACCTGGCCTACGGCAAATTAACAAATGGCAGTAATCGAGCAGTGTTTTCCATTTGTTCCAAGTTGGCAAGCTCAATAATGAATCTTGCCCCATAATAAACGCCAGTCCATTACTATTTCCATTTTCTTCTCGCCACGCTTGAAGTGTTTCAATAGTGTAAGAAGGGCGTTTTGATGCTTTAGGAACGATCTCTCTTACATCTAACGCAAATAAAGGCAAATCTTCGATAGCTAATTTTAACATTGCTAAACGCTGTTCAGTATTGGCCTCGGGTTGAGGTTTATGAGGTGGAATATGATTAGGCAATAAACTAATTTGCTTTAACCCCACTTCGTTTGCTAATGAAATAGCAGGGCGAAGATGTCCATAATGGATTGGATCAAAAGTCCCTCCTAGTAATGCGCTCAACATCTATCTAACCCCATAAATTGCATCGATAAATTAAATATTTCGTCCCATATTTGAATTTGATTATCATGTTTTAGACTGATTTCAATTTCAGTCAGTTTGGCTAGTAAATTAAACACGCTTTTAATATCGCAACGATTTAAATAATTGGTATAAATCGCTCTTTTATTTTGCCAAATTTTATATTCATCAAAAACCTGTTTTAAAGTTTTTTGCTGTAATCCTTTTTTTAAATTAATGATCAGTATTAGCTCACGTTGAATAATCCGCAACAAGATTAATGGCTCAAATTCATTCATCTTTAACTGCTGTAAAATATGCATAGCCCTTTTTGTTTTATTGGCCATTAATGCATCAGTCCAATGATAGGGCGTAAATATTGCTGAATCATTAATATTACTTTCGACTTCGTCATAAGAAATGATGTGATCGGGATACAACAATTTTAGCTGTGCAATAATTTGCGTTAATGCAAGCAAATTGCCCTCATAATAATAGCAAAGTAGATCTATTGCTTTAGGCTCAATAGCAATTTGTTGTTGCTGTAAATGATTTTTAACCCATTGTGGTAGTTGTAAGGTATCAGGAGTGGCACAATTGACAACGACTAATTTATCCGATAAAGCTTTATACCAAATTGCATTTTCTTGTGTTTTAGTCATTTTATTGAGCGTGATTATCAGTGCAATATCAGGCGTTAAAATCTCGCTGAGCGTATTAAGTTTAGCGGTAATGCCTGCATTTAATGAATTCTCACCAAAATCAAGCAGAAGCAAAGTGTTGCTTGAAAATAAATTCATTGCTTGACAGCAATCAAAAATGGCTATCCAATCAGTTTGATTATCAATAACAAACGTAAGCTGTTCATCAAAGCCAGCAAGTTTAAAAGCGTTTCGTAACTCAGTTTGCGTATAATGCTGTAAATAAGGATCACTACCTAAAATCAAATAATAAGGTGATCCTAATTTATGGCTAATTTGATCGGCACTAATTTTAATCATGATAACGTTAATTTACCGCATCAATTGATTTTAATTTACGAATAATTTGTTTAGCAGCCTCTTTAAACATCTCGTTTTCAATTAAATCTTGCTCGACCGTTTTCGCTAGTGCTTCAGATGGATTATCAAAGAACGTTCTAAATACACGAACACTAATTGGGTATGTCTGTTGACCAGCAATAACAACTTGTGCTTCAACAGCTAAGACTAATTGATATTCGGCAGCTTTACCATCCTGATAAATCGAAATGGTATTGCGACTTAGATTTTCGCTTATCATTCTTAGCGATGGCAATGGCTCTGAAGCATTATTATTGGCTAGAGTCACTTGGTTATCGTGCAATAACTCTTTAATATCGCGAGACAGGCGGCCATAAGGATCATAACTTACATAAGACATCGTTTTGAAACGTTCAGGTACTTCTGGCTCATGCTGCAGATGAAATCCACATCCTGTTAAGGATATTGTTAATAACATAATGAATGCTAAATATTTTCTCATACTTATAACCGCCTAAATTGAGTTATCAAACAATATTAACCAACAACAAGGTTTAACAATTTACCCGGTACGTAAATCACCTTACGGATAGCAACATCGATCAAATATTTTTGGATGTTAGGCTCTTGTTTTGCTTGTGCCATAACAAAATCTTGATCGGCATTAGCTGGCACAGTAAATTTACCGCGAACTTTACCATTAATTTGCACAACAATGAGCTTTTCATCTTCAACCATTGCCGATTCATCAGCGATAGGCCATGTAGTGTTATCGATCGATTCGCTATGGCCTAAAGCTTGCCACATAACAAAACAGGCGTGAGGCATCATAGGGTAAAGTAATCGAACAATTGCATTTAATGCCTCATCCATTAGAGCTCGATCTTGCTCGGTTTCTTGTGGCGCTTTTTGTAAGCGATTCATAAACTCCATCACAGCAGCAATAGCCGTATTAAAGGTTTGTCTACGGCCAATATCATCACTCACTTTCGCAATGGTTTTATGTAATTCACGACGTAATGTTTTTTGTTCGCTATTTAAACTTGCAATATCAAGTTTAGCTGTTTGTCCCTTTTGGGCATGTTCGTAAACTAAACGCCAGACACGTTTAATAAATCGGTTAGCACCTTCAACGCCAGACTCTTGCCATTCCAGTGTCATATCAGCAGGCGAAGCAAACATCATAAACAACCGAACGGTATCCGCACCGTATTTTTCAACCATTTCTTGTGGATCGATACCATTATTTTTCGATTTTGACATCTTCGTCATGCCAGCATGAACAAGCTCATTACCTTTACTGTCAATGGCTTTAGCAATACGTCCTTTCTCATCACGTTCAATGGTGACTTCAGTTGGTGAGACCCAAATACGTTCATTCGTTGGGCTTGTGTAGTAAAATGCATCTGCTAATACCATGCCTTGGCATAGCAAGCGTTTTGCTGGTTCGTCTGATGATACCAAACCAAAATCACGCATTAATTTATGGAAGAATCTAAAATAAAGTAAATGCATAATAGCATGTTCAATGCCGCCGACATACTGATCAACAGGTAACCAATAGTTTGCCGCGTTTTCATCTAACATGCCTTTGTCATAGTGTGGGCAAGTATAACGAGCATAATACCAAGATGATTCCATAAAAGTATCAAAAGTATCAGTTTCACGCAGTGCGTTTTGTCCGTTTACAGTTGTTTTTGCCCAGTTAGGATCGGCCTTAATCGGGCTAGTAATGCCATTCATTTCGACATCTTCAGGTAAAATAACTGGTAATTGATCTGCTGGAGTAGGGATGGTTGTACCATCTTCAAGTGTCACCATTGGAATTGGCGCCCCCCAATAGCGTTGGCGTGAAACACCCCAGTCGCGTAAACGGTAGTTAACTTTACGTTGACCAATACCCAATCCTATTAGCTTATCAGCAATGGCATTGAATGCTTGTTCAAAATTAAGGCCATCAAACTCACCAGAATTAAATAGGATCCCATGCTCAGTATAGGCTTGCTCAGATACATCAGGTGCATTGCCGTCTTGGTTTAAAATAACGGAGTTAATTGGCAAGTTATATTTAGAAGCAAACTCATAATCACGCTCGTCATGGGCTGGAACCGCCATTACTGCACCAGTGCCATATTCAATTAACACAAAATTGGCAATCCAAACAGGGACTTTTTTGCCTGTTAAAGGGTGAATAGCATAAAAACCAGTCGCAATACCTTTCTTTTCCATGGTTGCCATATCGGCTTCGGCTGTTTTAGTGTTTTTACATTCAGCGACAAACTCGGCAATTTTAGGATCGTTTTTGGCTGCTAATTGAGCAAGCGGATGCTCTGCGGCAACGGAGACAAAGCTAACGCCCATTAACGTATCAGGGCGTGTTGTGTAGACGCGTAACTTATCAGCGTAATTTTCAACAGCAAAATCAAATTCGACCCCTTCAGAACGACCAATCCAATTGCGTTGCATGGTTTTAACTTGCTCTGGCCAACTTTCTAATGTGTCTAGATCATTAAGCAATTCTTCGGCATAAGCAGTAATTTTAATAAACCATTGCGGGATCTCTTTACGCTCAACAGGGGTGTTACAACGCCAGCAGCAACCTTCAACCACTTGCTCATTAGCAAGAACCGTTTGATCGTTAGGGCACCAGTTAACTGCTGAGGTTTTTTTATAAACTAAGCCTTTTTCAAATAGTTTAGTGAAGAACCATTGTTCCCATTTATAGTATTCGGGACGACAAGTGGTCACTTCACGATCCCAATCATAACCAAAGCCTAAAAGCTGTAATTGCTTTTTCATATAAGCAATATTTTCATAAGTCCATTTTGCAGGTGCAGTATTATTTTTAACAGCAGCACCTTCAGCAGGCAAACCAAACGCATCCCAACCGATAGGTTGTAGTACATTTTTTCCGTTTAAGCGCTGATAACGTGAAATGGTATCACCAATGGTATAGTTACGAACATGGCCAAGATGCAAGCGCCCAGAAGGGTAAGGGAGCATTGATAAGCAGTAGTACTTCTCTTTTGATGGATCTTCAGTAACGTGAAAGGTTTTATTTTCTTGCCAGTGTTTTTGTACAGTGGCTTCGATTTCATCAGGGCGATATTGTTCTTGCATGACGAGTTAATGTCCTATCTATTATTGCTAATAAAAATATGTCGCTAATTGTATTGGTTATTGATTCGTTTTACAAATGATATATGAATTGGTGCATTGATTTTTGTCATGATGAATTTAAATCACTACAATCAATTTAGAATAATAAGTGATAAGTTAAAGAAGATATTTTTGCTGAGATCTAATTAATAAGCTATAGTCATTTAAGCTGATTGGTTATAACCAGAAAAAACAATTGCTATTTAATAAAATGTAAATAGCAATTAATATTAGGTAAAATTATCAATTGGTGGGCTGTCAAATTCAAAACAGCCTAACCGCCATTAAAAATGCTAGTAAAATATGATAAGAATGAACGTTGCTCTTCTTTCGGCATGTTGTGAAGATTTGCTTGGATCAGTGTATCAACTTTTTGGGTTTCGTTCACTAAGCCTAGTTCATTATAAGCATTACGCATTAATAGCAATGCTTTTTTAGTCGAGTCGGTATCAGGGAACATCGTTAACATATCTGTCACACGATTAATTACCGCTACATAAGCACCGCGTTTAGTATAGAACTGCGCTATTTTCAACTGATAGCGGGCTAATCTGTTTTTCAAAAATACAAGGCGTTTTTGTGCATCGGCAGTATAGGGGCTGTTTGGAAAACTAGATACTAAGTAATTAAAGTCTTTAAATGCAGCAGCTGCATAATCTGCATCGCGGTCTGAGCGATCAACATTAAACCAGCCTTGAATCATATTATCGTCTTGTGCCATATTTGAAATGCCACGCATATAAATAATCCAATCTACATTAGGGTGCGTTGGATTTAATTTTAAAAATCGGTCGATTGAGGCAATCGCTAACGGAAAATCGGCAGACTTGTAGTAAGCATAAATTAAATCAAGTTGTACTTGTTGAGAATAAGGACCAAATGGATAATTTTTGTCCATAGCCTCTAATATAGCAATACTGGATTTAATATTACCATTTTCAAGATCTGATTTCGCTTTATTATGAAGCTCAATTTCAGGCACATTTTCAACATCAGGTTTAGATGATGTACATCCAATTAACATGCCACTTAAAGCGATAGCTAACAAAGAGTGTAAACGCAATTTCATTCAGTTTTAATCCAAATATAATTAAACATTAAAAGCTATGATTGGTATATAATACTCTAAAACAAAACAGCTTAAAATAGATAAATTACACATGCACGAGTTAAAATTATCAACTGAAATAGAACAAAACCAGCTAGGAATGCGTTTAGATCAAGCATTATCAGCACTTTTCCCTGATTACTCACGATCTAGAATAAAAGATTGGATTGTCAATAATAAAGTCACTGTCAACAATGTGATCGTCAATAAACCCAAAGAAAGAGTACTGGGTGGTGAAAAAATAATAATCAATGCCGAAATTGAAGAAGAAAACCATCACCAACCTGAAAATATAAAACTCGATGTAGTTTATGAAGATGACGATATTTTAGTGATCAACAAACCTCGAGATTTAGTGGTACATCCTGGCGCAGGTAACCCTAATGGTACAGTGCTCAATGCCTTGCTCTACCATTATCCAGAAATATCCCGAGTGCCACGCGCGGGAATAGTGCATCGGCTTGATAAAGATACCACGGGCTTAATGGTTGTTGCTAAAACTATTACTGCTCAAACGCACTTAGTTGAAGCGCTCCAACTACGCGAAATCACGCGCGAATACGAAGCTGTTGCTATGGGTATTATAACCGCAGGTGGCACAGTGGATCAGCCTATCACACGTCATCCAACTAAACGAACTCACATGGCTGTTTTTCCAACTGGCAAACCCGCTGTTACACATTATCGAGTGATGGAAAAATATCGCTTGCACACACGCTTACGCTTAAGACTAGAAACAGGGCGAACTCATCAAATCCGAGTTCATATGGCCCATATTGCGCACCCATTAATTGGCGATCCTCTTTATGGTGGGCGTCCAAGGCCGCCAAAAGGTGCTAGCGACTTATTTATTCAAACGCTTCGTGATTTTGATAGGCAAGCACTACATGCTACCATGTTGCGATTATTCCACCCAATTACAGGTGAACTGATGGAATGGCATGCGCCTATTCCTGATGATATGCAAAAATTGATTCAAGCATTGCAACAAGATACTGAACAACATAAAGATGAACTTGATTGGTGATAAATATGATTAAATCGATTTACCCATATTGGACGGCGCCAAAAAATATTCGTGCCTTTACTACAACACGTAGTGGCGGTGTTAGCTTAGCATCATTTGCAAGTTTAAATATGGGTGATCGAACGGGGGATAACGTAGAAGATGTTGCGGAAAATCGCCGTCGCATTATGCAAGCGGAACAAATACCTAGCGAACCGCATTGGCTAATACAAACCCACAGCACCACAGTACTTGATATCTCACAAATGCCATTACAACCGCCAACAGCTAACATCGATTTGAATCAAACACTTGAAGCCGATGCGTCATATACTAATCAACCCAAACAAGTTAGTGTAGTACTAACCGCAGACTGTATGCCTGTATTATTTTGCACAACAAATGGTGACGAAGTCGCCGCAACCCATGCAGGTTGGCGAGGATTATGTAATGGCATATTAGAAGAAACGGTTAAGAAATTTGCCAGCTCGCCAGCAAATATCATTGCTTGGTTAGGCCCTACTATCAGTGCCAAAAAGTTTGAAGTCGGTATTGAAGTCAAACAGCAATTTGAAAAAGTCGATAAAAAAGCACAATTTGCGTTCAAATTAATCAATCCTACAGAACAAAAGTACCTAGCCGACCTTTATTTAATTGCTAAACAGCGCTTACAAATGATGGGAATAACGCAAATTTTTGGTGGCGATTATTGCACTTATATTGAGCAAGATAAATTCTTTTCGTACCGCCGTGAAAACAGAACTGGCAGAATGGCATCAATGATTTGGTTTGAGTAAAAAGCAATCAAAACAGCTCTTATACTGTCGATGACATGTTTTGATGTCGAATAGGGCACGGCATGAGCCTTTGTAGGCAAAAGCTGTTGATTTTTATAAAAATAAAAACTTCAATAAAATCAATGGTTTTTCTGAATGATTTTTTAAGGGTAAAAAGACTTTTTTGGGGTGGATTTTGGTTTCGGATGTTTTAAGATTTGAGGATATAATAAGCAACTGATGATGGCGTTTAGCAAGGCATTTTATGCGAAATCCTCCAGTACTCACACATGGTGCAAAATGTGGTCTACTTATAGTTACTCGTATCATCCATGATGCTTGGCTTTTCAAGGGCATTTTCGTTATACTCAGATGTTCAACTTTTTTTGGGAGAATTTAGACCACCGTTGCCACTTGAGTTAACGCACCAGCCCTGATTTATTTCTGACAAAATTATTCCCAATCAAGTAATCCTCGCCAAACATCCTTGTTTAGCGTGCTAAACTCGCTTTGCTGGTAGCACATTCTGATACCGAATAAGGCAGGGCGTTAGCCTTTGTCGATAAAAAACGTTGATTTTTATAAAAAAATAAAATAAAAACTTCAATAAAATCAATGGGTTTTCTGACTGTTTTTTAAGGGGAAAATGTTTATTTTGAGGGAGATTTTCGGGCGTTTTCATCAATAGCAAGAAGAACAAGTTTTATTGGCAAATGTAAAATGCTCTTAAAATAATGATAATAGAATACTTCATCCCAAGAATTTGTCGATGCACTCAAAACACAAAACACTAGCGTTTTAACCTTTCTAAAATTTGTGCTGTTTTTATAAACAAAATTTACAAAAAACAATCTAAAAATACACAAAAAAGTAGCGAAAAAAATTTTAGTAATTATAATTTATTTGATCAAAAAACGGATCGAACAAGCGATATTATACGCAGAATAAGTGATTAATATAAAATAAAACAAAACATTATGTAATAGGAAAAACGTAATGCAGTATTCTTTTAGTCCTCAGTATTGGCTGTTCTTGGTCTTCAATCTTTTAGCTAGTCTCAAAAATTACTTTTATATATGCAATTTAATTAAACCCACAACATTAAACTTTTCGTTAAGGCAAAAATGGTTATTGTTACCGTGGCTGTTGTTATGTTCATTGACTGCACAGGCACTATCGGCAAAAAGCACGAACATTATAGAGGGTAGTGCGCCGTATTTGACATTCGACGGTGGGCGGACAAAGGCCACAAATATGGATATGTTGTTAAGTATCAAGTTATCAGACGATCGAGTTTTTACTCCTCAAACAAATACTTCAAGTGCCAAGAATCCTATCAGGTTACCTAATGTTGGTGAGAGTTTTGCTAACATTGACATGTTTGTGCCAGTTAATACCAATTCAATCGCTTTAAACTCACTTATCGGCCCGCCTAATAATTATTGGCGTGATGATGATGGTGACGGTCAAGGCGTTAATGAGGTTAGTGCGACTGGAGCGCTAACCGTCTCAATTACGGATAAAAATAACCAATTAGTAGCGCGTAATAAGGTATTAACAGCACATGATGCTCCTTATAAAGTAACATTAGCCAATACTAGTGGCACTTTAAGTACACGCTACGGTGTTCCTAATAGTAGTCCCTTTAACGCTAGTAGCGCAACCTATTATATTAGCCCAAAGGTATCACCGCAGGTGAGCTTTGTACGTCCTTATTTAAAATATGGTAATGGAGAGAATGCGGGGCCACCATCCATATGGAATCCTGAGAAGGGTTTTCTCGTTCAGTCTACTAACCCATCATCTTATGATTTAAACTTTCCTACTACTGGGGCACATTATTTGTTCTTTGATTTAGATATTGTTGGTAGTGAACCGTTATCATGGGATTCTGTCACCCATAGTGGCATTACTGCAATAATGACGCCTGATCTATCAGGTACAAGCGTACGCGTCACTTTAATTGGCCCTCACGCTACTTCAACGGAGTGGAATTCAAGTTCTCCAGGTAATATACTTCGCCCGTCTTTACCTGCAACATTCGAGTTAGTCGGCCGAGATAGTGGTGGTAACGCCGTTATCAAGTATGGATTTGTATTAAAGCAGTGGTTCGTCAACCGTGGAAGTAAATATGATTCGGCTTCTAATCAAGAAGCTTGGTGTAATAGCATAGGTTATAGTCTGCCTAGGGTAAGAGATTTAACTAATGCGAGTGATTTGTATGGTGATGGCTTCATTGGTGCTACTCCTTCTTCTTCAGATAATTATTACCAGCGCCACATTAATGCTGGCTTTTTCACCGAGTGGGGTAGCATGGGCTCTTACCCGAGTGCTCGTTTTACCTACTACGGTTGCTGGACTAGTGACACGGCGGGTAGCTCTCAGTTCGATGTGTTATCGAACATTGGTGAAGTCAGCAAGGGCGAACCGAAAAGCAATCGTTTTGTTGTTTGCGCTTCGTCCCTTAGACCTTAGTCCTTATTTTTTAATCCTTGGACGTGAGGAGATAGCGCAAATAGGGTTAAGTCGCTAGTGAATAATTGCATTGTCAAAAGTAAACTCCGAACTTACGAAGCGGGCGGGTAAACTAAACTAAAGCATTTGGTTGCGTAAGCAACCAAATTGCTCAAAACCACACTATCTCTCAAAATAAAATCTTTTTACTCTTAAAAAATCAGTCAGAAAACGTATTGATTTTATTAGCTTTTTATTTTTATAAAAATCAATCTCCCTTTAATAACGCTACAATTTGCTTAATATCACTCGGTGTTGTTTGACAACAACCGCCAATTAATTTAGCCCCTAATTTAATCCAAGTCGGTAATTGATTGCTAAACGTACAATTATGTTGATGGTTTTTATGCCATTGTTTGGTAGTTGGATCGTATTGTTCGCCTGAATTTGGGTAGACTATTAGCGGCTTAGTGGTAAGTTTATTTAGTACCTCTAATGCTGGGGTGACGTTTTCTAATGCAATACAGTTAATGCCAATACTGACAATTTGCTCGATATTGTTTAAATAGTTGATAACTTGTGATAATGGTGTGCCATCACTAAGGTGCTTTGAGTCTTTTAGCGTTAATGAAAACCAACATGCCATTGTCGGGAATTGTGCGATAAGTGTAGTTAATGCTTTGATTTCTGCAAATGAAGGTAGGGTTTCACAAGCAAGAATATCAACTTTCGCTTCAATCAATGCTTGAATTCTGTCTTGATGAAAAGCAATAAAAGCCTCTTTATCAAGATGATAATCGCCTGTGTATTCTGAACCATTGGCAAGATATGCGCCGTAAGGCCCCACTGATCCGGCTATTAATAAAAGTTTGTTTTGTTTGGTATCCGTTAAATACTGTTGTTTAGCTTGTTTTGCAAGTTCAACGCTGGTTTTAATTAGTTTGATAGATTCATCAAGCGCAATGCCTTTTTGGGAAAATCCTAATGGCGTGGCTTGATAGCTGGCGGTGATTGCGCAATTCGCACCAGCTTTAAAATAATCATAATGGACTTGGCGGATTAATTCTGGTTTTTCAATTAATATTTTTGCCGACCATAAACTATCGTTAAGATCGCATCCGCGGCGTTGTAGTTCACTAGCCAGCGCGCCATCAATAATAATGTGTTTTTTTTGCTTTAAGAGCGAGTGAATTAAATTATTATTGGTCATATTTTGTCACTCGCTTTTGGTAGGTTTGGGTAAAGTGGTGGGCAATAAAGCAAACAATCACAAATGGAATACCACAATAAAGCGCTATGCGTTGTTGAGGATCGAAAGCTAAGCCAATGCAGGCAATCAAACATAAAATAAAACCTAAAATTGGCACAAGTGGATAAAATGGTGCTTTATATTTTAGTGTGTTTTGTTCGGTTGTAGATAATTGCTTTCTAAAAAAGTAATGTGAAGCGCAAATGCTTAACCAAACAGCGACAACGGCAAAGCCTGAAATAGCTGTTAATGCCACAAATACGGTATTAGGAGCGATAACGCTTGTGAGCAATGCAAGTAATCCGCCTAACATACTCATTGTGATAGCAAATGCGGGAATACCATCTTTGGTCAGTTTGCTAAAGCATTTGGGTAATGTTCCTTGATTGGATAGCGACCATAGCATACGTCCTGATGCATAAAGGCCTGAATTAGCAGCAGATAAAATTGCAGTTAAAATCACAAAGTTAAGCATATCAGCAGCATAAGGCAGGCCAATGTTTTCAAAAACAGTGACAAAAGGGCTTTTTATCACGCCTGCTTGTTCCATTGGTAAAAGAGCCGCAAGAACAAAAATTGTGCCAATAAAGAATATAATAAGCCGTAAAATAGTGGTTTTGATAGCTAATGGGATGGTTTTTTCTGGTTGTTGGGTTTCGCCTGCTGCAATGCCTATTAATTCAGTACCTGAAAAGGCAAAATTGACTGATACCATCGTCATAATAATCGGAGTGATGCCGTTAGGAAACCAACCATTATCGGTAATATTGTGCAAAAATGGGGCTGGCATGTTGTCTTTCATTGGGATAATGCCAAAAATGGCTGCTGCACCAGCAATAATAAAAATGACAATAGTAAGCACTTTGATAATTGAAAACCAAAATTCACTTTCAGCAAAAAATTGTGCAGTTATAATGTTTAATTTAAAGATCACAATGCAAAATATTAAACACCAAATCCAGATTGAAACAGAAGGGAACCAATATTGCATACATAAACCTGCTGCAGTTAGGCTTGAGCCCAGTGCAACAGTCCAAGTTAGCCAATATAGCCACGCAACAGTATAACCTGTGCCTGGGCTAATAAAACGTGATGCATAAGTGTGAAAAGCGCCTGTTTCGGGCATGGCAACCGCTAGCTCTCCAAGGCATAACATAACTAAATAAACCACTAGTGCGCCAATTAAATAAGCAATAATTGTGCCGATAGCACCAGCGGTTGCAATAATATATCCAGTATTAAAAAATAAACCAGTACCAATTACACCACCGAGTGATAGCATAATTAAATGCCTAGTTTTCATGGTTCGTTTGAACTGGTTTTTATTTGATGCGTTGACCTGAGTATTCATAAGAATGTTTTATTCGGTTAGTTTAAATCACATTCCGCCAATAAAACTGGCGGAATAATTAGGAAGTTAATTGAATTTATATTGATAATTTACTAAAGACTATTTAAAAATGCTTTTTTAGTCATTGTCTTATCATTTACCTTGACGTTGTCAAGGGCACGAGAATATTCAATGTCGGTGAATATACCTTGTTTACCGTCTTTACTGAAATTAACTATTGGTGAATTATATAAAATGCTCATCATGTCTAGATTCGAGATTGCTTTATTAATTTGTTCTGGTGTGACGTTATCGGTATTTGGATGTTCTATTTGTGCTGAAATACGTCCTAATACATCAAATGGTGCGCTAAGCTGTAGTTTTAAATGATCTATTTTATCAACATTATTATTTTCTAATGCATCTTTGCCTATATCTTTTACATCCATCACAAAATTGAAATTGATATCTCCACCCGCGTTGTGCCAATTAAATTTGTTTAGTGAAAATTTTGTATGAACTGGGCGACTGCTATCAATAATTTCATCAAAGTCTTCAAGGCTAAATTGATCAGAAAATAGATCTTTATCGGCACCTTGGAAATTAAAGTCTAATGATACTTTTCCTAGATTTTGTTGTCCCCACAGAATTGAATCTATGCTACTAAATAATGAAACATCTACGGTATTAGCATTATTTAATGTGCTTTTTTGGTTTACAATCATGTTATTGATTACGACCGGTTGAACTTTTGAAAATGAAGCGATAGCAAAGGTGAATGCTAATTTATCGATGCTACTTTGTGTATCACCATTTTGGTTTTTGTAGTTAAAATTACCTTTTGATTGGAAATTATCAATATTAACCGTACTTTTTGTTATGCCATCTAGCGTGTATTTAGCATGTCCAATATTAAATTGGTATTCAAAGTCTTCTAGTGTGTTAAGTGGTTTTAGCGATACATTAACATCTTTCAAACTATAATTGTTATCATCTGAAATGTAATCTAATTTATCCAATTGCACTTTAGCTTTCACGTCGGTAGCATCCGCATAGCCACTGAAGGTATAACTCCCATTACTTACATTGAGTAAGCCATTATCGATGGTGGGTATTTCGCTTTGTGTGACTTGAATTGCTTTATTGGCTAATTTAAGCGTGATATATTCGCCATAGCTTATTCCTATATGTCCAGCAATAAATGGTTGATTACCAGCAAGTTTCCAAAGTGTTGGATTGCTTTGTTCTGTCATTTCGTATTCTAGCCAAGCTTTTTGTGGGGCAAATGTCCCTTTAGCAAGCGCTGCAATAGGGAAAGGACCATGGTGGATGGTTATATCATCGTCAAATAAGGTTTTAGGCTTAGCATTTTCATCTAAGGTATTTTGAGGTGATACTGTTACAGTTAAATGTAATTTAGTTGAAAATATATTTTTTTCATAATTGCTTTTCATTACTGACACTGTAAAATCATCTTGAAATTCGTTAATTTTGGCTGTTATTTGTGCTAATTGATTATCGATATTATTTTCAATGATATTACCTGTTTGCCATGCTATGCCTACGTAGGCAACGCCTAATACAGCAACGATTCCTATTGCAAGTGTTGTTTTTTTCATTATGAGTCTCTTAGTTATTTTTGCTAAATTTAATATATTATTTTGATAATTTTAATCGATTTATACCTTATAGGCGATATTTTTTTAATATATTGAAAAATATTTATTTCTATATTTATTTCTATTTAGTTTACATGCCTTGTTTATATACGAATGTAAAGTGCCTAAATAGGCATGATTAAATTTGCATTTAAATATCGATACAATCAGTCAATGCAATCACGTTAGCAATTTAATTTATTCATTATTATTGTGTTTTAAAAAAATAAATTATAAAAAATTTTCAAAAAAATCTCTTTTATCTAATAGATGTCCATTTACGGTCACGTTCTGATCTCCTTTAGTGTATTTGATATCAGAATAATAACCTTCATTTTGATCTTTATTAAACGTAAACATTTTTGATTTACCAAATAGCTTTTTTGCATTCGTTTTTAATGTCGCAAAGGCGTTGGTTAGCTGTTCTTGGGTAATTTTGTTTGCATTGGGGTTTTTTATTTGCGCTAAATAATAGGCTAATACATTAAATGGCGCCTCAATTTTTAACTTTAAACTATCAATGTTATCAATACCTAGCATGAGTTGTTGTAGTTCTGCCCATTCACCAGATATGTTACAGAAAAAATTCGCATTAATATCACCGGCTGGGTTTTGCCAATGTAGTTTATTTAATGCCAATTTGATGTTGGCTGGTGCTTGTTGGTTAACATCGGCTTCATAAAGGTCTATATCAAAATTGTTTAATATCATGGCAATATTAATACCTTGGTAGCTAAGATCTAAAGAACCATTACCTAAATGTTGTTGCCCAAACAATACTGATTGGGCGTCTACTTTTAACCAACCATCTATCGTATTAACCGTGCTTAAGGTATTTTCTTCTGCAATGGTGAGTTTTTCAATCATGATTGATGAGTCATTAAACTGGTTAATGTCAGGCTCAAATGTTATTTTATCTATTGTGACATGCGCATTAGGAGCTTGATATTTATTATTTAAACTCCCTTGGTATTTTAGGTGATCAAGTGTAAGGCGTGATGCTGAATATTCATCGATCAGAAAGGCTATTTTATTAGCGTTTATGGTGTAATTAACGCCTTTTTTTTCTGGCCTAGGCTCAGCTAATAAGTTGAATTTATTTAAAGTAATTATTGGTTCTTTAGGATTGTCATAATAATTAAATTTATCAATATTGGCTTTGGCAACGATACTTGAAAAATCTTCATTGCTTTCAATTATAACATTGCCATCAGAGACATCTAAACCACCATGAATAAAATAATTAGCATCAAAATGTGAAGTGAATGCTGAATCAGTCAGTTTAAGCGCTTTATTAGTCAGTTTAATGGTGAGATATTCGTGATAACTTATCCCCATATTGGCGGTGATAAACGATTGGTTACCCGCTAATTTCCAAAGCTCGGGCGCTGATTTTTCAGGCATTGCATAGTTGATCCATGCTATTTGTGGTGTAAATTTTCCTTCAGCTAGTGCCATCATAGGAAATGGCCCATGATGAATTGTAATTTCATCATTAAAAATAGTTGTTTCTGCTTGCTTTTTGTCTTGTTCAAGTTGCAAATCGGTATCTTTGGGCACTAATTTAATGGTAAGGTGAAGTTGCGTTGAAAAAATAGCTTTTTGGTAATCGCTATATTCAATCACCACGTTAAACAAATTTTGATAATTATCAACTTGTTTTGTGATTTGTTGTATTTTATTGTCGATATTAGCTTCAATCATATTGCCAGTGTGCCAAGATGCGCCTATGTATCCTGAACCTAATACAGCAATAATTGCTGTGGTAATAATGCTTTTTTTTATCATGATTTTCCGCTTATTTGGTTTAATTAATATTTGTTTTATTGAGCTGGTTCTTGATGCTCAGAAAACGCTTTTAATAAAGTTTTAATGTAGTCTATTCGTTCTGTTGATTGTAATTGTGAACGAAGTAATTTTAATCTATTGGCGCTTTCCAAACGGTAATTTTTCGGTTCTTTTTGAATGATTTCAATTAAATAATCAACCGATACCTTATTATTGCTACCAAATTCAATATAGCCACCTTTTTCACCAAATTCGATTTTTGTGATGCCTAATTGATTGGCGTGATAACGAATTTTGGTGGTTTCCAATAAAAATAGTACCGCATCGGGTAATTGACCAAAGCGATCTCGCATTTCGATTTGAATTTCTGTTAGCTCATCAAGGCTATTAATACTTGCAATACGTTTATAAAGCGATAATCGTGTATTTACATCAGGAATAAAATCATCAGGGATGAGTGTCGGTAAACGTAACTCGATTTCGGTTTGTTGGTTGTTGAGTAATGATTCAAGGGTTGGCTCTTTGCCTTCTTTGAGTGATTTAACGGCGTCTTCAAGCAATTCGATATAAAGATTAAAACCAATGGTTTCAATTTGTCCACTTTGATCGCTACCTAATAGTTCGCCTGCACCACGAATTTCAAGATCATGTGTCGCTAGGGCAAATCCTGCACCTAAATCTTCAAGCGAGGCAATGGCTTCAAGGCGCTTTTTAGCATCTTTGCTGAGCAATTTAGGGTGAGGTGTTAATAAGTATGCATAAGCTTGATGATAAGAACGACCAACACGCCCACGCAATTGGTGCAACTGAGCTAAACCAAATTTATCGGCTCGATCAATAATAATGGTATTAGCGTTAGGAATATCAATACCTGTTTCAACAATTGTTGTGCAAACTAGTACATTATAGCGTTGATGATGAAAGTCATTCATGACGCGCTCTAAGTCACGTTCATGCATTTGTCCATGACCAATGGTAATGCGTGCTTCGGGAACCAATTTTGCTAATTCTTCGCTGACTTTTTCGATATCTGATACATCATTATGTAAATAATAGATTTGACCACCACGCAAAATCTCACGCAAAATGGCTTCTCTAATCACAAGATCATCATATTCTCGAACAAAGGTTTTTACCGCTAACCTGCGAGCTGGTGGTGTTGCAATAATAGAAAGATCTCGCATACCCGTCATTGCCATGTTGAGCGTTCTTGGAATTGGGGTGGCTGTTAGGGTTAAAATATCGATGTTTGCTCGCATTGCTTTGATGCGTTCTTTTTGACGTACGCCAAAACGATGTTCTTCATCAACAATTAATAAACCTAAATCTTTCCATTTGATATCTTCTTGTAATAATTTATGTGTACCAATGACGATATCAATTTTTCCCTCTCCAAGTGCTTCAATAATAGCTTTTTGCTGTTTGGCGGTCTTAAAGCGAGATAGGCTTTCGATGCGAATTGGCCAGTTGGCGAAACGATCGCAAAAGCTTTCATAGTGTTGTTCTGCAAGGAGTGTTGTAGGGACTAAAACAGCGGTTTGTTTATGATTAATTACCGCTAAAAAAGCAGCACGAATTGCTACTTCTGTTTTACCAAATCCAACATCACCACAGACTAATCTGTCCATGGCATAAGGCGAACACATATCGCCAATGACTGCACCAATAGCATTTTGTTGATCGTCGGTTTCTTGATAAGGGAATCCTTGGCAAAATAACTCATAGTGTTCTCGATCTTGTTTAAACTCGAAACCTGGTTTGCTTTCACGTTCAGCATAAATATCCAGTAGTTCAGCTGCGACATCTCGCACTTTTTCGGCCGCTTTTTGCCGTGCTTTACTCCATGTATCGGTGCCTAATTTATTTAGTGGCGCATTTTCTTCATCCCCACCAGAATAGCGGCTAATTAAATTTAATGACGCAACAGGGACATAAAGTTTGGTATTGTTAGCATAGAGTAATATAAGGTATTCAGCTGTAATGCCACCTGTTTCTAATGTGGTGAGTCCTGCATATCGACCTACACCATGTTCCAAATGAACAACAGGTTTACCCGGTGTTAGCTCAGCTAAACTGCGAATAAGTGAGTCAGTATTAATGGCCTGCTTGTGTTCTTTTTTACGACGAATAATACGTCTGCCTAGTAGCTCATTTTCGGTAATAAATGCAAAATTATCTTGCTGATTAATAAAACCTTGTTCGCTGGCACCAATCATTAGGTAAAAACGATTGTTGTTGCTTTGTTGCTCGTCAAGTTGATTGAGGGGTGTTGGGTGAATTCTAATTCGTCCTAAAATTTCTTGTAATGCTTCTTTACGTCCTTCTGATTCAACCGAAAATATGATTTTTCCTGTAAAATCTGCAATAAATTTTTCAAACTGTAAATAAGGATCTTTTTGCTGACTTTGAATGGCTATTTCTGGTAAAGCACAATAAGGTAGATTGATGTTTCTATTTGACTCAATAATTGGCTCGTGGGTTAAAACCATGCGTGGATATTGTTTGAAATAAGCAAATATTTCATCAGTTTTAGACCAGATCAAGTTAGGCTCTAAAAGTGGCCTCATTGGATCAACACCACGGCTATCAAAACGTTGACGAATATCATGCCAATATTTATTAGCGTATTGTTCAATATTTGCGGTATTGATGATGAGTGTCTTATCAAGAAAGTAAGAACAAAGCGAGGTTAATGGCTCACTGAAAAACAGAGCTTGCCAATACTCAATACCTGTTGGCAAAATATTTTTACTCACTTGCTGGTAAATACTTTCTGGCTCTAATCTGACTTCAAACTTTTCGCGCCATTGGCTTCGAAATAGCTCAATAGCTGCTTTATCAAAGGGAAACTCATGAGCAGGTAGCAATTGGATTTGTTCTATTTCATCAAGTGTTCGTTGAGTTTCGGCATTAAAAGTGCGAATGCTGTCAATCTCATCATCAAAAAAATCAATTCGATAAGGGTGATCACTTCCCATCGGGTAGATATCAAATAGGGCACCGCGAGTGGCGTATTCACCATGTTCCATAACTTGGCTTACTGAACGATATCCTGCATTTTCAAGTTGTAAACGTAGGTTCTCTCGACTAATTTGTAAGCCTTGTTTCATTATAAACACATGCCCATTTAAATAGCTTTTAGGGCAGACTTTTTGCATTAATGTATTGATGGGTAAAATTAAAGCCCCTTTTTTTAGATGAGCTAAATGATACAAGCAAGACAAACGCTCAGAGATGATGTCTTGGTGTGGCGAAAAGCTATCATAAGGTAATGTTTCCCAATCGGGAAAAGAGATCGAAGGGAAAGGCGAGAACTGTTTTAGCTCTTCATCAATACGCGAGGCTTGTTGCATATCATCAGTAATAATCACAACTAAGCCATCATGCACATTTACGATTTGTGCACAAAGTTGTGATAAAGATGAGCCAACAAGTTGCCCAATGTGTTTTACTTCACCTGATTTTTTAGGTATTAACGTTGAAATATTTTGTGTTTTAGGCATGATGAGTTCGTTGAAATTGCTACAAGATTATAGGTTAGATTATAACGTAAGTACGTGGTTGTTTTCTATAACTGTTTAATCCTGTATGATAAGCACCTTGCATTTAACTCGTAAAACTTTGTCAAAAAGTTTCAGGTAATATATACGTTTATGTCAAAAATATTTCGCCCATTAGTGTTTTATATCGGTTTGCGTTATGTATATGGGCAAAAAACCGATGGTTTTGGTCGTTTTGTATCATGGTTATCAATGATTGGAATTATGCTGGGTTCTATTGGTCTAATCGTTGTACTATCTGTGATGAATGGATTAGAAGATCAAATGCAAAACAGTATTTTAAAGTTTTTTCCTCAAGCTCAAATTACCTCTAATCAAGGAAGAATTGATCCCAATGTCATTTTAAGTTCGCCTTTTGAAAAGATTACAGGTGTTAATCGCATTACGCCTTTAGTCACTAGTGATGTAGTATTACAAAGCGAACAAAGTATTACTGTCAGTACTTTAATGGGGGTAAAACCGGAAGATGAAGACCCAATAAGTGATTATATTTACATGGGTTCAATGTCGGATCTACAAGCAGGACAATATAATGTTATTTTAGGGCAAACGCTTGCCAATCAGTTAGGTGTTACAATAGGTGATAAAATTCGATTAATGGTGACAGATGCAAGCCAAATAACTCCAGTTGGGCGCATTCCTTCGCAACGTTTGTTTAATGTGGTTGGACTGTTTTCAGTTAATCATGATATTAATCAATCTCTTATTTATGTTAATCAATCTGATGCAAGAAATTTGTTACGTTATCCTGCCAATATGATCACTAGCTGGCGCTTATTCTTAGACAAACCCCTTGATATTGCATCGGTCACTAATACCGCATTACCAGAAGGGTTAGTGTTTAATGATTGGCGTGCGAAACGTGGCGAATTGTTTCAAGCCATTAAAATGGAAAAAAATGTCATGGGATTATTGATTAGTTTAATTGTTATTGTTGCCGCTTTTAATATTATTACTTCATTAAGTTTACTGGTAATGGAAAAGCAAGGTGAAGTGGCTATTTTGAAAACGCAAGGTCTATCGCGATTTAAAATTATGTTCATTTTTATTATTCAAGGTGCAAGCTCCGGCATAATTGGCACGCTCTTAGGGAGTGTTTTAGGATTGTTACTTGCAGTCAACTTAAATGAAATCATGCAAGCGTTGGGTTTATCTTTAGCGGGTATTTTGCTACCGTCGCTCGTTGAGCCATCGCAAATTATTTTAATTATTATTGGATTGCTTATGTTATCGTTAATTTCAACTATTTATCCTGCATACCGTGCAGCCAATATTCAACCTGCTGAGGCTTTACGTTATGAATAATTCTGAAAAATTACTATCAGCAAACAATCTTTATAAAACTTATAAAGAAGGCAAAATGGTAACGGAAGTTTTAAAAGATGTTTCATTTGATATTTACCCAAAGTCGTTACTTGCCATTATTGGTAGCTCAGGCTCAGGTAAAAGTACATTATTACATTTACTTGGTGGGCTTGATAAACCTACTTCAGGTGATATCACTTTTAAATCACAGCAGTTAAATCAATTATCTGAACAAGAAAAAGCGCGATTACGCAATCAAGAAATTGGCTTTGTTTATCAATTCCATCATCTATTACCTGATTTTACAGCATTAGAAAATGTAGCTATGCCACTGTTAATTGGTGGTGTTTCGCCAAATGAAGCAAAACAACGTGCTAGGGCAATGTTAGAATCCGTTAACTTAGTAAAACGAGCTAACCACCGTCCTTCTGAACTGTCTGGTGGTGAACGCCAACGTGTAGCAATAGGGCGAGCATTAATTAATAATCCCGCTTTAGTTATGGCTGATGAACCGACGGGTAATCTTGATAAATCAACGGCAGATTCTATCTTTGAGCTATTGATTAAATTAAATCGTGAACATGGCACTGCATTTTTAGTTGTTACGCATGATCTAGAGTTAGCCAGTAAACTTGATAAACAGTTGGTGATGAGAGATGGCAAACTATCTGATAGCGTATCATCAGATAGCGTATCATCAGATAAAAAGCTAATGGATAACTAATATGAATTTATCTTTAATTACCGCCATCAAATTTCGAAAAGGGCGCCGTAAAAGTGGCATGGTGTCATTAATATCTATCATTTCAACATTAAGTATTGCTATTGGTATAGCGGCATTAATCATTGGGTTAAGTGCCATGAACGGCTTTGAGCGAGAGCTACATAACCGCGTGTTATCTGTTGTGCCTCATGGTCAATTGTATCTTGATTCTGGCAATTTAGAGAATTGGCGCCATGTACAGCAAGAGCTTACAGAAAATAAAAATATTGTATCAGCCGTTCCATTTGTTAGTTTTACTGGGCTTATTGAAAACGGTAGTAAACTCGGTGCTGTTGAAGTACAAGGGCTTGATCCTGAGCAAGAACAGCAAATTAGTGCATTACCTAACTATGTGCTCAATCATAAATGGCAAGAATTTAAGGCAGATAATCAACAAGTTATTATTGGTTCTGGTTTAGCAAAATCTTTAGCGGTAAAAGAGGGGGCTTGGGTTTCTTTATTAATTCCTGTATCAGCAAGTGGATCAACTCAACTCAAACCACCTAAGCGAGTTCGCTTACAGGTTATTGGTATTTTGGATTTAAGTGGTAGTTTAAGTAATAACGTTGCTCTATTGCCTTTAGTTGATGCGCAAAAACTACTCAATATAGGTGACAGTGTCACTGGGATAATGATTAATGTCAATGATGTATACCGAGCTAATCAAATTATAGGTCAAGCTGCATTGAGCTTAGATGACACCTTATCATTTAATAGCTGGGAAAATTCATTTGGTTTTATGTATCGCGATATTCAGATGATACGACAAATTATGTATCTGGCAATGATTGTGGTCATCGGTGTTGCTTGTTTTAATATTGTATCAACGTTAGTTATTGCTGTTAAAGACAAACAACGTGACATCGCCATATTGAAAACACTAGGTGCAACTAATCGATTAATCAAACATATTTTTATTTGGTATGGGGTAATTTCTGGATTAATTGGTAGTTTAATTGGTGTTATTTTAGGTGTGATATTGTCATGGCAACTTTCCAACATCATGGGGTTCCTTGAATCATTAATGGGGCATAAAATTTTAAACAGTAATATCTATTTTATCGATTTTTTACCATCTGAAATTAACTTCTTTGATGTGGCGATAGTGTTTATAACTGCCATGTTACTTAGCTTAATTGCTAGCTACTATCCTGCTAAACGAGCTTGTAAAATTGAGCCAGCTCGAATCTTAAATAGCTTTTAACAGTTAGCTTAAATAAAACGCTGTTTGATTGGTTATCATCAGCGTTTTTTATTATTAATTATAGATATAATAGCCATTAGGTAAGGCATAATGCATATATACTGTATATATTGCCAATGCAGTAGTCATCAATAATAGGCTAATAATAAGTAACGCTAGCTTACTTGGATATTTAAAAATTTTAAGACACAATGAAATTAGCCCACCAAGAACAAATCCAGTACAAGCACCACCGATATGTGCCATATTATCAATTGAAGGCAATAATCCTAATCCAGCGGTTAAAATTAAACTTAGTAGCATTGCCTTAACTGGCATTTCTTGTATATTGGTTTTAAACACTAAGCTATAGGCTAATAATGCAGTAATAACACCTAAAATAGCACCTGATGCACCACAACTAATTACATTATGGTGAATTGTGGCAATATCGCTTGATAAGCTTCCTACTAAACCAGAGAAAAAATAAATACCAATAAAAGCAATGCGAGGTATACGCTGTTCTAAAATCGGTCCAATACTCCATAATGCCAGCATGTTCATGGCTAAGTGAGTAAAACCCACGTGCATAAATAAATTGGTAAACATACGCCAATATTGACCAGAAAAAGTCAGTTCTGCCACATCGGCTCCCCAATCAATTAAAAAATGATTTTCATACAAGGTTGAAAAACCTCGGCTATCAAGCAATCTAAATGCAAAAAAGCAAAAAATGTTTACAACAACCAAGGTTGAAGTGATTTTAGATTGATTTGCGTAATATTTAAGGTCATTTAAAGCGCTCATCAAAAAATCCTTTTAAATCGTTTTGTATCATTAAATGGTATATTAATAATAAATGGCATATTAACAATGTGCAGGCTTAATTTAGTCGTTTACCTAATATCAGCAAATCACACTGAACATTATCAAGTTCAGCAATTTTGGGAAGAAAGCCCCATTGTTCATATTGCATTTTTTTAAATAAATTAACGCTAGGTAAATTATGCCCAAAAACGTAGCTAAAAATTGCCTCAATTCCAGTTTTTTGGGCAAATTTTTCAATTTCAGCTACCATAAATTGGCCAATTTTTTTACCACGAAAATCTTGATGAAGATATAAGCTAATCTCAACAGTTTTATAAAATGCAGGACGACCATAAAACGAAGATAAACTAATCCAACCACAAGGTTGATCTTGGTATTTTATTAGCCAAATTGGACGATTATGTGGATTATGTTGGTGAAACCAGTCTAATCGACTCTCAACAGAAACCGGCTCCGTGTCGGCAGTGACTTGCCTACCGGCAATTGTTGAATTATAAACATCAACAATAAAAGGCAAATCGGTTAATGTGGCATCTTGATAAGTAATCATAGCTTTTGTTATAAGTGATTAAAGTAATTTTATTGTAGTTTTATTATTTGTTTTAGGCAATAAAAGATATTTTTTCAACAAAGAAGATAAAAGCCTATCGTTTGTTATTTTATCAAATAATATTAGGATAATATTGTTTAATAATACTGGATGCTGACCAAATGGGTTGTTATCATCCTACCAAAATCCTTGCCAACCCTTTTTTTTAACAATAAATTAAAGTAAATAAAAACAAATAGTTAAAATGATGCCTAATAAAAGGGTTTTTGAAGATAAAAATCTTATTTGCCTTTTATTAAACAACGTTTATAGTATATTCGATTCTAGTTTACCGCCGTGTAGGCGGTTTAGAAACAATTCTTCCCATGCAGCAAGAGACGCAGCATGTTTACCGCCGTGTAGGCGGTTTAAATATTTTTCTTTATTGTTATATAGATCATGTCTGCCTGCTAATATATACCCGTATTTCGCTAATTAAAAAATCAAATAAAATCAATGGTTTTTCTGAACGATTTTTATGTGTAAAATGGACTAATTTTTATATTTATTTTTGTTAGTTAACTCACATTATTTTTAAGTCAATTCATCTTCTCTTTAAATTAGAAAACATAAAATATTGTAATGTTAAATAAATATGTTAATGTGCCTTATGTTGCTTTTTATCTATAAAAGCAATATTTTTTTGTTAAAAATTTTATACAGAAAGTTAAAATAGTCAGTAGAAAGTTATTACGTATTTTTGAAAAAAGCTTTTAATTAAATTTGATGATAGAGGTGAAATTTTTATTAGTATGATTTTATACCATTAACACAACATAAAGTCGATTTTATACAATATGTTATGCTGTTTTAATGGGACATATTTAATATAATGCGTAAAAATAGCAATTTTGAGTGGCTTAATTACCTATATTATTTATCACTATTGATGAATGCATTTACTGTAACATTTTGTGATTTATTGAATTTAGAATTATCAATTAAATTAGCATAATCAACCATACCACTAGTTAGGAAAAGATCTAAAAACCAACCAATTCCAAAAACCCCACAAGTAAATAACCAAACAAAACCTGTTATCCACTTACCACAATACATACGATGGATACCCATAAAACCAAAAAGAACTACAATAAATAAGCAATACCTTTGTTTCGCATGACTTCTCTCCATTAAAAAAACAAACTGTATACGATAATAAATCGAATAACAATATATTATTCATATAGTAACCTTAATAAGAGGGTGTTGGCTAAATTCAATAATAGCTCAATAACGTTAATGAAAAATGGCGTTTTTTCGATGATACCTATATGTATAGGTAGAAAGGGTGAGCTAGTTTTTCTCTTTTTTATAACTCGATAATAACGCGCCCACGGGTGATATCACAGAGAGTTTTTTGTAATAATTGGGACTTGTCTTGTGTTATTCCTATAGCTACTTTGACACCTTCGGCATCAAAATCTTGTTGTTCAATCAAGGCCCCAAGTTCTTTTAGGCGATTTTCAATAATTGGCCATTCGCTATAATAACAGTGAAATTGAAGCGTAATACGGGCAATGAGTTCAATAAGTTCGCCTTGTTGTAAGCAGTGACTGGCTGCACCGCCATAGGCTCGCATTAACCCTCCAGTACCTAGTTTTATTCCGCCAAAGTAGCGAGTTACAACAACCACAATTTGATCGCAATCTTGTCCTTCAATAGCTGAAAGGATAGGGCGCCCAGCGGTGCTTGTCGGTTCGCCATCATCATTAAAACGGTATTGCTGCCCAATTTTCCAAGCCCAACAGTTATGTGTTGCATTGAGATCGCTTATTTGATTAATAAAATCGGTTGCTTGCTCGGCCGTGGTAACTGGTGCAGCATTAACAATAAAACGGCTTTTTTTGATTTCTTCTGTTAAGTTGATTGGATTTACTAATGTATATGGCATATTAATTTGTTACAATTGGTTCATTGCGGTTAATCATACTCAGCAGATTTAAAATGTCTATCAATTTACAACAATTAAAACAAATTCAACAGACGTTAGCCAAGCAAATTAAATTAACAGATGCGTTTAATCAATCCGTTAAATTTATTGGTGGAACCGATGTGGGCTTTGAAAATGGTGGTGATATTACCCGAGCGGCTATTGTTATTCTTACTTATCCAGATTTTAATGTTGTGGAATATCATATCGCTCGAATAAAAACGCAATTTCCTTATATTCCTGGTTATTTATCTTTTCGTGAATATCCTGCGCTTATTGAGGCATGGCAACTAATAACACAGAAACCGGATTTATTGTTAGTTGATGGACAGGGTTTTGCTCATCCTCGACGTTTAGGTATTGCAAGTCATTTAGGTTTATTACTAGATATGCCAACAATTGGTGTAGCTAAAAAAAGATTATGTGGTCAGTTTGAGCCATTGTCAAAACGGGCTGGTAGTGTAACACCATTGCAAGATCAGCAAGAACAAATTGGCTGGGTATTGTGTAGTAAAGATAATTGTAATCCTTTATTTATTTCGGCTGGCCATCGAATAAGTCAAGATAGTGCATTAAAATGGGTAAATTTATGTTTACGAGGTTATCGATTACCTGAACCTACTCGTTGGGCTGATGCGATTGCATCAAATAAACCACTGTTTAAGAAATTTAATCATGATAGCTAGCCACCAAACACCTTTGAGAAAAGACGGTTTTACCTTTAAACGTTTTTTTGTTGCACACAATAAAAGCCCAATGAAAGTTACAACTGACAGTTGTTTATTAGGGGCATGGGTTCCCATTGATGTTATTCCACAAAAAGTGTTAGATATTGGCACGGGGTGTGGTGTAATTGCATTGATGTTGGCTCAACGGTTAGAAAATACGCATTGCAAGATTGACGCAATTGATATTGATCATCATGCTATTGCACAATGTAATGAAAATAGCAAACAAGCCTCATTTTATTCTATTTGTGCCAAGCACGCAGATATTAATCAATTTCGGCTTGATCAACCAGCTTGTTATGATTTAATTGTAAGCAATCCACCTTATTTTGAATCGGCTGTAGATTGCCGAGATATACAAAGGCAATTAGCTCGTTATACCGAGAGTTTGAGTTATCAGCAATTGATTAATGCTGTTAAACGATTATTAACACCAAAAGGGCAATTTTGCTTAGTTTTGCCTTATCATCTATCAAATCATTTTAGATTTTTGTGTGAATCAAATTTTTTATATTTAACTCAAGTGATGAATGTTAGGTATTCGAGTAAAAAAGATTTTTCGTTGGCGTTGATGGCTTTTTCATTAAGCCGAGCTGATTTGATCATTGAGGATCAACTTTGTATGCGAGATGATGATGGGTGCTATTCGCAATCATTTAGGCAGTTGTTAGCTGATTTCTACCTATTTCGAAAATAGCACCCAGAGGCCATCTCAATGGCCATTTAATTTGGTAATATATAAAAATAGACAATGGCAATTAGCGCAAGTGTGATGATGAAAAAGGCATACACTTTGTCGTGAAAGTAACTAAATACGGGTAAAGAGCGTTGCTTTCTAGCATAGAGGTAAAAAAATAGCCCTATACTATAAAGTATCATCGACAGTAATAAGTAAGATATACCGCCAGCATAAATTAGCCATATTCCATAAGTCGATCCAAATACACCTATTATAATTAAATAGACTTTACGCCTTTGTATAGCTAATTTGAAAACAAAAAGTGCTGCAAGTAAATAAGGGATGAGCACCATTGAGGTTGATAGCTGGATTAAGGTATTATAGCCCGATTGGTAAAAGTGAGAAAGAATCAGCAAAATTGTTATGAAGCTCGTTGTTAACCATAATGCGTTAGCAGGCGTGCCGGTTTTATTAAGCTTGCCAAAGCATTTTGGCACGGTGTGCTGGTTGCCCTGACCACTTAAAAATAGCATTTCAGCTGCTAGCATTAACCACGATAATAATCCACCACTAACCGATACAATTAAACCAATATTAATTAGGGTTGCTCCCCAGCTACCAATGACACGTTCAATCACTAAAGCCATTGATGGGTTTTTCATTTGGGCAAGTTCTTGTTGTGGCACAATACCAAGAGATAATACTGATACGCAAACAAGCAATAGGCTAGTAATGGCAAAGCCAAAAAAGGTTGCACGGCTAATACTGATGATATTTTTGGCTCTTGCCGCATAAACCGTTGCGCTTTCAATGCCCAAATAAACCCACACGGTGTAGAGCATGGTGTTTTCAACTTGTTTTATCATTGAGCCTAACTGCGGTGTTCCCCAAAAGTCCATTTTGAATGTCGAAATTTTAAATGCAAGGCTAATACAAACGATAAATAAACTGATGGGGACAATTTTAGCCAGTGTAACAAGGCAGTTTAATAAAAAAGCTCGATATATTCCTTTTAGTACAAAATAATGTACTATCCATAATAATAAAATAGCAGTAAAAACAGCTGGCAACGTAGTGCCGTGACCAAAGAAGCTTAAGCAATCAAAAGATCCTAATGCACTAAATAAAATAACTAAGTAACTGGTGCACGACATCCATGCTGATATCCAATAACCCCATGCGGCATTAAAACCGATATAGTCACCAAAGCCTTCTCGCACATAGCCGTATAAACCATCGTTGATTTTGTAAAATCGAATCGATAAATACTGGAATATGCGTGTTAACATTAGCATGCCAAATAGGGTTATTATCCATGCGATTAAAATAGCTCCAGTCCCAGCCCCTTCGGCCATATTTTGTGGTAGGCTAAAAATCCCACTTCCTACAATGCTACCCACCACCAACAGTGTAAGGGGGAGGGTGCCTAGTTTTTTTCTTGCTGGTGTATTCATCTTGTCGTCTTATTATGTGGTTTTAGGTTTGATTAATATCGATAGATTAGAATCGTAACGACATGCAACTTACCCCTCCATCAATTTTTTGATATTCCGAGGTATCCACTTCAATAACCTGATAACCAAGTTGCTCAATTTTAGCTTTAGTTATTCGATAGCCAGCAGGCATAATTACCCGATCATTTACCCAGATGCAGTTAGCGGCATAACTTTCTTGTTCTGGGATCTCAATAATATTAAATTTCTGAAATTCAGGTTTAGTGATAAATTCGCCTGCTGCTAGTAAGTTATTATTTTCTAAATAAGCTAAACCTGTTTTTAGATGGAGCACTTTTTCGAGTTCAACAACCGAGCCGGTTAATCCGTATTTTTCTAAAATAGCGATCATTTGATTAGCGCCAACTTGATTGGTTCTTGCTGATAAACCAATGTAATAGTGGTCTTCCACCATCATAATATCACCTGCTTCAACGGTACCTGGTGCGGTAATTTGTTCAACTTTATTAGGATAAAACCGCTCAATTGTACTTGATATGATTTCAGTTTCTGCTCGGCGACTTTCAGCACCTGGTCTTGTAATAATGGCACAATATGGTGTGCAAAGCACTGTATCTTCAACAAATACCGAATCAGGAAAGCGCTCATCAGGAGGCAAAATGGTAATATCAACATCACAATGCTGTAGTGCACGAATATAATTGTTATGCTGCTCTAGAGCTTTTTGATAATCAGGCTTACCTAAATTTGATGAGGTTAAACCATTAATAAGAGATTTGGCAGGTGTTCTTGCAATAATATGGTTAAATTTTTTCATTTCATCCCTCTTTAAATCAATTGATTAATTATGCTTTATTATTGAATAATAATTCACTTTTAAAACCTTATCAAGTAGAAAAGTGTATTTATATTCATTTTTTAAATATTTATTGTTAATGTCTTATTTTAATTGAAAATTTGAATTTAAATGAAAGGAAAGGAAGAAATGCATATTTATTATTTTGTATGCAGTAAAATTAACTAATTATTTTTATTTAAGAAAGAACAAGAGGTAACGGCATTTAAAATGAAAAAAGGGCACCAAATGTGCCCTTAATGATAATTCTTATTCACCATCAAAATTAACTAAAGTAAAGCAATCAATCCCCATATCAGCTAATTTTGTTTCACCCCCTAAATCAGGTAGATTTATTACAAATGCGGCATTTTCGGCAATACCCCCTGCCTTACGAATTAAATTAGCCGTTGCAGCTATTGTTCCACCTGTAGCCAGTAAATCATCAACAATGAGTACACGTTCACCGGGTTTAATGGCATCAGTGTGGATTTCTAAAGTATCTGTACCATACTCAAGTTGATATTCTTCTTTAAATACGTGACGAGGTAATTTGTTAGGCTTACGAACGGGAATAAAGCCAACCCCCAGTGCTAGCGCAATTGGTGCTGCAAAAATAAAGCCTCGAGCTTCTGTACCAACGACTTTATCAATTTTTTTATTACGATAATGATCAATTAATAACTCAACACTGGTTTTAAATGCAATAGGATCAGCAAGTAAACTGGTGATATCGCGAAATAATACCCCTTCTTTTGGGTAATTGGGAATGGTAAGAATACTGTCTTTAATTAATGAAAGTTTTTGTTGTAACTGATTCATTTAAATGCTCTCTAAGTCTTTTCTATAAGAGTTGCCAATGTTTCATTATATACCTGCAATCTTTTTTGTTGCAATAACGAAACCATAATATCATACTGAAATCTAGCCATACTTATAACTTAATATATTAATGTCATAAGTATGTAAGCCATCAATAGTTAAGTTAATATATATAGTAAAAAATGCTTTGTAAGCTCTTTCAATTTTCACAAATAAATACAATATGTAGGTAGTTTAATTTGAAAAAAGAAGATAATTGAATAAAGTTCATAAAAAAGCACTAAGAAATTTATAAAACCACTTATCATTATAGCGTTTTTCGTTGGAAGTCTGGATATTAAATGCATATGACTTACTAGATATTTAAATCTTGATTCTGTTAACAAAACACCTTACCCGTTAATGATATTTGTTGATTAAAGTGTTTGTTTAACTTTCATATAAAGGCGAAACGTTTAATGATTTAGTTACAAAACTATGAACTGATAGTGCTTTAAGCTTTGATTGAATCGCTAAAGCTTGTTGTTTAGATTCGCATTGTGTAAAAACACATGCTCCAGTGCCAGTTAATCGAGTTGTGCCATATTGTGAAAGATAAGTAATAATATTATCTACCTTTGGATAACGTTTTCGAACGACATTTTCACAATCATTTTTAAATTCGCTAAACGGTAAAGAAAGCAAATCAGTTATATTCTGGATAGGCGTATCACGGGTTAATTCAGGATCATTAAATACCTTAACTGTAGATATTTCAATATTAGGATAAGCAACTAGATACCAATATTCAGGAATATCTATAGGGGAAAATTGATCGCCAATCCCCTCGGCAAACGCAGCATGCCCATAAATAAAAATGGGCACATCAGCGCCAATTGTGCGGCCAATTTCAATTAATTCATCCAGTGATAAATTTAATTGCCATAACTGATTAAGCGCAACTAATACCGTCGCTGCATTAGATGAGGCACCGCCAAGACCACCACCCATTGGAATCTTTTTATCAATGGCAATGTCTACTCCCAGTTTTGTTAGTTTGACATAAGATTTTAATCGTTCTGCGGCAATTATGATTAGATTTTTATCATCTGGAATATTTGCAAATGATGTCAATAGGTTAACTTGATCATCTTGGCGGAGGGTAAATGATAAGTTGTCACAGTAATCAATAAATTGAAATAATGTCTGTAAATTATGGTAATTATCAGCACGACGACCAGTAATATACAAAAATAAATTTAATTTAGCTGGCGATAACCATTTTTTCATAACTATTACCCGTTATCGTAAAATCCAGTTACTAATTTTTAAGCGGATAACTTCATCATCATGTGTAAGCTCAATCGCTGCAGGTAAGTCAATCTTTTTATTTTTATAGGTGTAAGTCGCATAACTTGGAATTTTTAATGCCCATTTGTTATTATTTTGCATAAATACAGTTGAAGTTAATCGCCCAGCATTATCTATTTTGTCTGTATTTACGTTGTCTGAAAATCCTTTTAGCCAATTATGTAAAGAATTCAGCGGAATGTTTACGTTAGATATTTTTTTCATAAGATTTTCAATATTGACATCTTGATAGCTTCCACCATTTTGATCAACCAATTGAGCATTGTCAGGCTCCACGCTTAACGTCAAAATGTTGGTACCAACAGGTGTAGTTAATTTGACTTCGTAATTATCTGTTGACTGTTGGGTAATTAAAAATCGACCATAATTTCGAGATTTATCACTTATATGAGCTATACTGCCTTTAACTTGGAATGCATTTATTTGCTTGAGATTTTGTTGATGTGCTTGCCATTGTTGTTCAAGTGATGCCGTATTTTGTGATTTAGTTGCTTGGCATGCGCTGATAAGTAAAAGCAACATGATAATAAAAGCATATTTAATTTTAGACATGAAATAACTCTTTAGTTGTTAGTTTCAAAGATTGCAATATTATAACTGATAATTGTCGGAATAAGAAAAAGAACCTTTGTGGTTTTTTATGTATAATACAAATTTTAAAGAAACGCTTAATAAAATAATTATACCTAACAGAACCTATAAAAAGAAGCGATGCAATGTCAATTACAATTTTTGGAGTTAATCATAAAACTGCGCCGGTCTCTTTAAGAGAAAAGCTTGCTTTTCCTACTGAGATTGTCGATAAAGCGCTATACAGCTTATACCAACACCCTTTGGTTGAAGGGTGTGCTATTTTGTCTACCTGTAATCGAACAGAAATTTATCTTAGTTATGAACATCCAACTGATTATCTAAGATTAAAACAGTCAGTCGAAAGTTGGTTAGGGCAATTTCATCATATTGATATTAATCTTTATCGAGATTCACTTTATTGGCATGATGGACAAGGTGCTGTTGAACATTTAATGGCGGTGGCAAGCGGTTTAGACTCTATGATCATTGGTGAGCCACAAATTTTAGGACAAGTTAAACAAGCATATCGTTTTGCTCAACAACAAGCGTGTTTGTCTGTTCAATTAAAAAAGCTTTTTCAAACTACATTTCATGTAGCCAAAATGGTTCGTAGTGAAACCAATATTGGTGCAAATACTGCATCTGTCGCTTATGCTTCTTGTTTAGTTGCTCGCCATCTTTTTGTTGATACCTCAAGTTTAAATATTATGCTTGTTGGGGCAGGGGAAACGATAGAGCTTATCTCTCGTTACTTAAAGCCACATGGGTTTAATCAAGTTGTTATTGCCAATCGGACTCGCGAAAAAGCATTGAAACTTGCTTCTGATATTGATGCAGAAATCATTTCATTGCCTGATATTGCTAATCGACTTAAGGATGTTGATATTGTGATTAGTTCAACAGCGAGCCCTCTACCTATTATTGGTAAAGGTATGGTTGAACGAACCTTGAAGGCTAGAAATTATCGTCAAATGTTATTTATTGACTTAGCGGTTCCCCGTGATGTTGAAGAAGAGGTTAATCAACTTGATAATGTACACCTCTATACTATTGATGATTTACAAAAAACAGTTGAAAGTAATTTAGAGCAACGAGCCATTGCCGCTAAAGAGGCGCAATACCTTATTCAAGAGCAAGCAGAACATTTTATAAGTTGGCTTAAGGCTAGACATGCGGTTGCTTATGTTAAGCAGTATCGTAGTAATGCTGAAAGTATTAAACGTGAGCTACAAATAAAAGCTTTAAATGCGATCAAACAAGGTGCCAATATTGATGATGTTTTTGCTGAGTTTTCACATCGTTTAACCAATAAATTAATTCATGCACCAACGCAAACATTACTCCATGCTGCGAGACACGATTGCGATGGCTGTTTTAAAGTGCTAAGTAAAGGTTTAGGGTTAAAAGAACATTAGTCAATTTTGGTGTCGCCTAAAGGGGAAATGATAAGTTGGATCAAATAGAATTTTTTGATATTCCAAGTCCTTGTAAGCGTGTTTGTCAAACAGATAAACAAGGTTATTGTATTACCTGTTATCGTTCCAGAGAAGAAAGATTTAAATGGTTAACCTTTAATGATAGGCAAAAACAAGAAATCTTACGCTTGTGCAAACAACGGGCGTTAAGACGACGTTATCTATTATCACAACAGCAACACCAGCATCAGCAATTAAATCCAGTTACATCACAAATTGAGCTCAATTTTTAAGATAAACGTATCTATTTTTAATGCTATCTTGTAATTTTGTTTAACTAGGCGTAGGATTTTTAGCAAGATAAGGCAGGCAATTATTTAACTACCTTTTTAATCTAATTGGAATCTAAAACATGAAAATGTGTATTGCCTGTGGCATGCCAATGACCGCAATTAGTGACTATCCGCTACTTGATATGTCGAAAAGTTATTGTAAGCATTGTGCTCATAAAGACGGCACAATGAAAACATTTGACGAAAAATGGTATGAAGTTGCATTACAATATGCCAATAATCACAATGTAGATAAAGCCGTAGCTAAACAAACAGCTTATATCATTCTTAAAAAATTACCTGCTTGGAAACGTAAGTGGTAGCTTGTTTTTTAGGCAAATGAAATGCCTTACAGCTAATATCTGTTGGCAGATATAGTAAAGCTCAGTATAATGCCAACGTTTACTTGTTTTCACGTTTAGTGCCAGTGTGGCGAAATTGGTAGACGCAGCGGATTCAAAATCCGCCGCCCTTAAAAGCGTGTCGGTTCGAGTCCGACCACTGGCACCAATAAAATCAATATTTCATCTTAACTTTTCTTCTGTTGTAAATTATCAAAAAATAATAAGTGGCGGTAAAATGGCTGTTGATTTAGATAAATAAAAAGCAACTCCGCACATTGAAGCGCATGCAATAAATCTATCAATGTTATTGTAAGGCTCGCACGGCAAAGCATCATATGTCTTAGCTGTTAAATTAACTATGATTGTGCAGCGAATTTTAGCCCCATCTTTTTTTGTAGCCAGCCTATAAGCCGATCTATCGCAATTGTAATAGACAGCGATAGATACGCCATTGAGAGTCATTCTTTAAATGTAATGTGAGAATTTAAAACCTTTCATAATATTAATCTTTTAAGTAATTCTGGAATCAGTCAGTTCAGTTGAGTTATGCCTTAACTCTGGATACATGACACAATGTCGTGCGCCACTGGTTAACTATTATTTTTACTTTTTTAATTTTTCTTTTAAAAGTTTTAGGCCTTCAAATATTGCGGCTTTTTGAGAACCGCAAATGACAGCCAATTCTTTTAATAACAAGCTTTCTTCTTCTGTCAAATACGTGCCAGATAGACGTGGTCTTCCGGCATTACGAGATCGATATGCTTGTTCGTTTTTCCGTTGCTTTTCTCTATTCATTATTCAGCGCATCATCTGCAGAAATGTAGCAATCGTCACCCGTTTTCGATTGATAACGATATACATTAATTTTTTTACTGTTATAAGTCATTAATAAAAGATGTTTGTTATCATAATGTTGATGATACAGTTGCCAAAAAGCCGCTTTTGCTATCTCAAAGTTGGTAGTATTAGTCCTTGTTTCTAAAAGAATTTCACTACCACCTCTTCTTTGCTTTAATACGTAGACTCTGTATGTTTTTAAATCTGTAGATGCTGCCACTCTCTTCCCCCTCAAATCGTTATAAAGTTCTGTTGTTGTGCTATATTTGTGAACAAGCAGAGCTTGCGTATTGATTCCTTGTTGTTTGTATAATTTTTCTGTCAATGGACTTATTTCAAAAAAAGCGGGCGGGTTATATTTTCCCCAGTACTCTAGCAAAAATAACTCGTCTCGTAATTTACAAAAATCTCTATTGACTCGGCAATATGCGACTCGTTTATTTTTCAATTCAATAAAATTGTTGTTCTTCGCCTGACACCTCTATTATATCACGTAGTAACATCAATTATATTTGAATATAAATTATTTTCGAAACGCCGGCGTATTTCGAACTTAAATAGACTGCGTAGCTCATTATTCCACTCCTTTAATGTCATTTGTTAGATTGCCGTTAAAACCACGGCAACCCTCAATAGTGAGAGCGACCATATTACTCAAAAACGTTTCTCTGCTTGTTTTACCCACTTTACTGTTTTTTTTGCGGATCGGGAACTCGTCTCTTTGAATTTTGTTTTTAACTGACGCTATAGGTATACCCGTCAGTTCAGCAAATTTTTGTGTAGTAACAAAAGGGACTTGTGGTGCTATTGCAATTTTTGGAATTATGGTTAATAATCCTATATTTAAACTTATTGATGTTTATTGGTGCTTGCTTTCCATCCGATTTGTTATGTTTTTTGGATTGCCATAGCACATTGTTGTGTTTCAATAACAATTTGTTAATATTTTTGAGGTTATAAATGGAATATGATTCAAATATTCGAAATATTATTGAACGCATCATGATTGCTTATGAAAAAACAATAAAAGGAATTGCAGATCTAATGAATGCCTCAGCGAGCGTAATAGGGAACAGAATCCACAGGAGTGCGTTTCCACATGATCTTGTCTTGAGTTGTATTGTGGATACAGGAATAAATCCGCAATGGTTTTGTACGGGCGAGGGCGCTCCAACATTGACGGTATCAAAATAGAAAAAATCAATTGATGTTACAAATGAAGCATTAGAAAAATTAGAACGTATCGCAACATTAAAAAGCCGTGGCGCTATTGTTACTGATAAAAAATCTAATGTATTAAAGACTAAATTGATTTGATAGGAAATAAATAATGTCTACAAAAAAATCTAAGATCACAGTAAAAAAGGTTTTTATTTTTAGTTTAATAATTTTTGCCATCTATATCATTACTTTTCCTAAAGACGATTCACCACCTAATTCAATTATGGTTACTTTAGGTGGTGTTTCTCTTTGTTCATTTGTTATTTGTGGTTTAATTTTGTTAGGTCGAGCAATCTTCGGACAAGGCAACAGAAATGGACGAATTGAAAAATGTAGGACTTGTTGTTGTTGTACTAAAAAAGCTTCAGTTCAAACTGCTTCATATAACGATTCAAACTATACCGATAATAATGAATACGAACAGAAAGAACAAGATTTTGAAAAATTTAAAAATAGCTTAACCACAATTTGGAGTTCAGGCTTATTTTCAATTTCATTTGGATATTCCGATGGCAAAAGAGAATTATTATTAGATAAAGTGCAAATAAACTCATATAACGAAGTTTATTTTTCTGGTTACTGTTTTGACAGCAACGATCAACGTACATTTAAAACAGACAGCTTGGAATCTTATATTGAATATGCAGAAAAAGAATACAGCCCACGCCGCTTTTTAACCGAAGCCCTTGGGTTGGATTTGGAGTATGTTAAAGAGTTGAGAGTTTAATTAAAAACTAGCTTTATTTTAATAGCTGGAAAACTTGACAGAAAAGGGTGCGATTACTGATGATGAATATCAGCTATTGCAAGGTAGTATCTTAAAGACAAACTAACTTTAATCATCGAAAAAGGGAAAAAATGATTGATTATAAAACAGCAACAAAACAGCAACTATTAGCAGAATTTGAACGATTAAAAAAGCTATCTAAAGATAGTGGTTTTTTTACTAAAAAGGAGTTTTTGCATTTTCCAGAAATTGCAATGCCTGATGAAACGCCTATCGCAATATCGTCTGGACACATGGATGGCAAAACGTGGTTAATTATATTAACAAATCACCGAGTGATTTTTTTAGATAAAGGTATGTTTTTTGGTTTAAAACAAATAGCGATAAACCTAAGCCACATCTCATCTGTTGGCGGACAAACAAAAATATTATTTGGTCAAATTGTAATAGCGGCAGACGGGCATACGTACACAGTCGAAAATGTAGATAAAGATAATGTAATTCCGTTTACAAACATGGTTAAAGAAGCAATGGAAGCCGTAAAACAAAATGGAACTAACACCCAGCAAATACAACAACAAAACGCAAATAACGACCCGTACGAGAGATTAGAAAAATTAGCAACATTGAAAGAAAAAGGTATCATCACAGAAGAAGAGTTTCAAGCGCAAAAAGCAAAAATCTTGGGGTGATTTAGTACACGGCTAGACACGAGGGTTTAGCTTTATATTAGAATTGCGTGCAACTGCACCCTGCCCACTAATCTCGTAAAGTACACTTAAATGGGGTATGAGCAATTATGGCAGGGTCTTCAAAAACTAGACACGGTTTATAATTTTTATTAGAATTGTTCGCAACATGCGTTGTTTAGGTGCAAACCGGTCGGCGATACGTATAGGGCTTTCTACTTATATCGTAAAAATCAATCAATTACTGCTGTGCTTATTTAATTATAGATAGTGTTACATGATTTTATACTCATCATCCTCATTTTAAATTTGTGACAAATGGTATAAAAAATTTATAGTTAAATGATTTTTATACCATTTACGGTAATATTCTCTTCCCTTTTACATGCTTATAAAAATTAATGCGGTGAAAAAACGAACTATTCTTTATTGTCAGTTTACCACATAGCGTTGGTGGGTTGTTTTGATTCGGGTAGTCTTTTGTCTAGTTCTATTGATCGTATGATTGACAATCCTACCGTTAATGAAATAAAAATAACGATTGATAGAAAAGAGTTAACAATTCCTGCAAAACTAAGTGTTAATTATACATTTGAGTATGGTAAACATACGTTATCTTATGGTGATCAATCATTAAATTTTATTGTAAAACCTTCGATATCTAATACTTCAGGGTTAATTAATCCAACACAAAGCAACTATTATTTATTTACCACTTTCTATACAACGGCTAATGTGAGTGATGAAGCTTACGATAAGTTAATATCTAGTCATTTTAATTCTGTTCCAGTTGTTATTAATGGTGAAAATAAGAGGTTGAACTTCCTGTTAAAATTATTAATGGTGTGTTTATTGTGTAAATACCCCAAACTTATTACACAACTCACGTAGAAAATCATGCTGCTTGTTTTAGTGTTTTATACTCAATCGGTGTCATGTTATTTAATGCCTCATGCGGTCTTTCGGTGTTATAAATCGTTAACCATTCTTCAGTTATTCTCCTTGCTTGCGCTAAGTTGTTAAAAAGATATAAATCGAGTACTTCAGTACGATAGGTACGATTAAATCGTTCAATATAGCCATTTTGATA
>NZ_LZGV01000055.1:0-2393 GCF_001690265.1 Gilliamella sp. HK2 | reverse complement strand
ATGGCCAACAGTAGAAAATAAACCGTTATTTTTTATAGGCCAATTGGATATAACCGAAATTAGGCATGATATTTCTTACTTATATATTTTTTTAGATGAAAAAAATAATACGTATATGACTTTTGAACAATCAACATAAATAATCATTGACTGACAATACTATCATTAGGCTTTGCACATAATCAGATAAATACCTAATGAGCATTACCAGTATCGAAATAACGATATTAGACTGTTAATGCTACGAACCGTTGGTACGCATAGACAAAAGAAACAGTGAAGATGAGGAAACAGTCTACTTCCATACCGACCTAAATAGTGCGCCAGAAAAGTTAACCGATGCAAATAGTGACATCGTCTGGGAATGCAGCTTTCAGTTCTTGGGAAGCACATTCAGGCAATCGAGCACAACTCAGTAGAGCTAAACCTCAGATATCAGGGATAGTATTAGGACAGAGAAACTGGCTTACATTACCATACTTTATCAAAAGTAGAAAACATTTCATGGAAAGGAGGATCCCCTGATGATGCATTTGCACATTGGAAATATACAGACATCAGAACAATAGTAGCTAAATTAGATCCGCTAGATAAAGTGTTTTATACTATCATGCCATCGATATGATAAGGCAAGAAACTCTTTAAATATTAACGGTAACGTTGTTAATTCAAAGTCACCGGCTGATCATAAAAAAATAAGTTGTTAAAAAATGAATATACAACATATAGAAATAGCAGATTGTAATATTTTGGAGACTAAAATATTTTCTAATAAAATTAAGATATATTTTGAGTCAGTCTACGATCTAGAGAAAAAACAGTACATCAGTAATATTAGTTTGTCAGTTTTTAATTGGTCATTTTTCCAAGCAAACGTTTTTATTGTCAATGATTTGAATAATAGTTTTGAACAAAAAAAGTTACTTAGACATGAATTAGAGTTTTTTGAATATATTCAGAAAATATTTATTGAAAAAAATAATCTTATATTACAGGGATACAGTAAAGAATCTGGATATTGGCTAGAGTATTGTTTCGTAGATAGTGATTTTTACTTAGAACCATATTTAACATAAAGATAGCAACATATATATTAGGGATAAAACCGGAAAAGTTAACCGATTCAAATAGCAAAATACTGAGAGTATGCCGCTACCAGCTCTGGAGTAAACGGATTCAGGAAATTGAACACGGAATCAGTAGCGCAAAACCTTAGATATAATGGACAATATTTAGGCAGAGAAACCAGATTGCATTACAAAACTTTCAGGTTCGGATGTAGGGTCTTGACTATGCCCGCCCCAATTGGATTAGTCGCTGGGTTTAAACTGTATGAGTATACGCCTAATGGGTTGACTAGAGTTGATCATTTAGGAATGAATGCTCACCATATAAGGCAAAAAGCAATTATGCAAAATCTTGTCAAAGGGTATGATCCCTGCTACTTTAGTTCCCAGAGCTAGAACATAGGTTCCTTAAAGATGAAGTTGGAATTGTTGCACGTAGTAAAACTAACTCTAAAACAGGAAAATAATTTAGTAGTATTAGAAAGTTATTAGCTAGAGATATACGTAAGCTAAGAAGGGGTTACCCACAAATACCCAATAGCGCTTTTCAGAAATTAATCGCCAAAAATAAAGAAATGTATCCAGAAATGAATAAAGCAAAGCCTAATAGAAAAAGAGGTTGTTAAATGGGTAAAATAAGAAAAAATGAATTAGTAGTTACCTCACTCTTATCTGAACTTTTAGATGATGCACTTGAATATTATAAAATTCATTTAAGTGATTCAAGTGAATCTACAAACGTTAATGATCCTTTTGCAAGAGCAAGAAGTATTATCACAAAGCTATCAGATAAAGACCAAGAAAAGATTTTTAATTTTCTGCGTATAGTAATAGTAGATACAATGTCTGCGGTTTTTGGAACCATAGACGGTACACATTTCCCACCGAATATTAGTGGTGATTTCATGCTTGAGTATGATGGAGAAGAAATACAAGGTTCATTGCAAGATGAGTTAATTGCAAAAGCAGAAGAGATTGGTGTCTATGATTAATGAATTCATCATTAAAAAAAGTAAAAAATTTCTTTTACGATACCTCTAAACGACTGGTAAGCCAAAAACACAGTAGACACAAGGTTACAACAATCCCATCCAATTAGAACATGAGGTATTTATGGCTTTGGATTTTATGGCATCAAATAATCAAAAGAAAATAGATGGAAACACACCGGTATTTTCACTTGAGAAGTCTGATTATGATAAACTTTTCAATAATGCGAAACCATTAAATCAATACCCAATAATAAAAAAATTTGATGATTACTATGCTGATACTACTATTTTATATGGAGAAATTCAGCCCTTAATAAAAGAATTAGAAAGCCTT
>NZ_LZGV01000054.1:0-5523 GCF_001690265.1 Gilliamella sp. HK2 | reverse complement strand
ACACTTAAAATGAGGATACCGTCATTAATATTCGTTAGCGGACTGCCGTTGATATTAATCCATTGACCGGGGGCAAGGTTATAGCGATTACTCTTACCTTTAATGATAATTTGCTGACTAATCGCCTGTTCATGGCGAATACGGGCATACCACTGACCACTTTCAATCTGATTATCGTTTTGATTATCGTTATACTGGTTATTACCATTAGGATTACCATGGTTACCAACGCCATTGTTATTTTTGTTACTCGTTTGCGAGTTATCTTGTCCGTTGCTATTTAAGCCTTTATAGTGCTCGGCATAACGGTAGTCCTTGCCATCGGTGGTGAGGACTTTGGGTTGGGTGTTGATATCGGTGAGTAAATCGGCTTTGGCATTACGGTAGTTATAGTCTTGAACGGTCACTGAGGCCGGTACCACTTCGCTATGTAAGGTGATATCCCAAACACTTTCCACCCCCGTATCGGCCATACCACTCGGCGGTTTATAGTCGATATTGTCCACCTGTACATAGCCTTGTTCATAATCACTTAATACCATCACATCACAATCATGCTCGGCATGGGTTTCAAAACGAAACCAGATACCGACATCGGCCAATAAGCGTTGAATAAATTCTAGGTCACTTTCTTGCCACTGGGTGATAAACTCCCGTTCAGGATAATTGTCTTTGAGCGCTAACTGGTAATCAATACCGGTAAAGCCGTGGCTGCGTAGCACTTCTTCAACCACACTGACCACGCTTTGATTTTGAAATATAGCACTATTTTTCCCCACGGCCAACCGTGCTAAGCACGAAGATAACACGACTTGGTAATGAGCTTCATCTTTATTGACCGATAGCTGGCTAAATTCGGTGATCACCCCATACAAGGTACGTTTATTCGTGACGGCGGGGAAGTCGCTTAATGAATGAATAGCGGAAGTTAATGGTTTGTTAATAACAGGATTAAAGAAGAAAGTCGATTTTTGATTAAGAAACGCATCGGGCAATAAGGTTTTATCAGGACTGGTAAAGGTAACGACATAACGCCAAGGCTGGTTTAACTGCTCATCACCGTCAACATGCAAAACTGAAATTGGTGCGGCCAGCCCGTCAACGGTTAAGGTATAGCGGTTGTGACTAACGCCCCCTAAACCTGCCATAAAATGACCAAACTCACCACCAAGTTGATCCAAAAGGCGATTAAGTTCATTCGACATGTTTTGCTCTCCTATTATTCCTCATAATTTATTCTGTTTATTTTTATTTTAGTTATTATTTATATCGTATACTCAGTATGACTGAGTGCAAACAACAGACAATTCGACCAAAAAGTATACGCCATTTTAGTGTAAAATTTAATCTTTTTTTTAAAGATGTTAAATAAATAGTGCTGAATATTAATGAGTTATATTAGTTAATCCAGTAAGTGATAACCGTTTAATGCTTTGGCTGAATAAGGGCTGTAAACCATTTGATGCTTTATGAAAAATAATTTATTAATTCATTAAATTTAAAATGATTTCATATTGAAACGGTATAGATTCCTGAATATTTTTTACAAAAATAGCGCCTAAAGGTGAATAATTGGCTAAATATCTGATAGTGAGCACACAACTCACCTAGCAAATGACACTATCTGTATTGGTATTTTATATTCAATGGGGACATGTTATTTAATGTTTAATGAGGTATTTAGGTGCAATAAATAGCAGGACTACTAATCATAAAGCGGTTAGCCAAATCGGTAACGGTGATTTTTCTTTATGATATAGGCATCATATCATCTGTTTGGGATACAGCGTTATGTCTATGCATTACAATCCGTTTTTCAAATTACGATAAACAACGCAAGTCATCCCGACAAATACTTAACATGCTGTCACTTAACACATTTTAACCAGCAGTGTTTCAACTGCTGGTAATGAATTGTACGTTCTTGCTAATTGAAAACAACGCCTTGATCTTTCATATTATAATTCACCTGCACTACCGCAAATACGGATTTTATCTTCAACAATTTTTTTTCATGGCGGCTTTTGCTGGCTGCATATAGTGTCTTGGGTCGTTGATATCAGAATGTTCCTTAAAATCTTGTTTTAAATTTACATGAACATACCAATAATAATGCATGGCAAGATTTACCTTATTAGTATAAAAGTTTGTATTGCTATTTCTTCACAAAATAGTTTTTTTCTTCACCTTTAAATATGTCATAAGTGATAAAATTAATAATAAATTTTATTACAATAGCAAAGCAACTCAGTAAGATGCCGACCGATAATATTGTGAAAGAAAACTCTACTTTTGTTGGACGAGGCATTAAAGCAGTATCATCAGAAAGCCAAACAAAAGCGACACCACAGATAGCCAAAACATAACAAACCAACGCCCAACCTAGCACCATTTTTTTCATTATGTCCCCTGTTCTATATCAATTTTTATTTTATCAATAATAGTGGCATTAAAACGCGCGTTTTTCTCACCGATGACCATTTGTTTATTATCAATCTGATCGGCATATTCAATCGCAAAAGCTAATGCAACCCAGTAATCGCATTCACCCGATATACCAAATGTTGAATCAAGGTTATAAATATTTTTAATTGAACATCGCTTATCAACGTATCGCGATAAAACGTTGGCATTAACTTCTGAAGAGAGTTGTGATAGCCAAATAGCCTCTAATTGTGTTTGACTCTCTTCAACATCACTTAATTTTCCCCATAATTGAGCATGATCAAGAACATAATTAAGATCTTTCCCTTCTTCTGTTCGATGCAAGGCAACAATCGCCGATTTGTTTTTTTGTATATATTGCATGGTATTTTGTTTGTTAATAAGGTTTTCCCCTAAAAAAATAATACTTGTCATAGCTTCAGCACTATACGTTACGGGCCTATCAAATAAATGTAAGCTGATACAACATAATAAATGATCGTCATTTTCTGAATCATCTAACCAGCTATCTAAAAAGATAGTATTTTTTTTGGCATCAACAACTTGCCAAGAGGCAAATAAACTTATTTTTCCTAATTTATTTTCCCAAATATTTTTGATATCTTCGGGGAGTATAGGTGAATCAATAAATAAGCGTATGTGCTTTTGAACGCCATTAAAGGCGTTATCATTTAAAATAGATAGCGTTTGTTGCAAATTACCAAATAAGTTATCTATTTTTTGGTTAAAATCATCAGGTTTTAAATCATTAAATGGGAATTTTGAATAAATAATTGGGTTTGCATAATAATTTGACTGGTCAGTTATTTTCGGCTCAAGTGACATTAGACCACTAACTAGCGCTTGTGCATGGTTATCATCACCAAACTCAGAAATCAATTGGTGAAAAATAACATACAATGGTCTTTGTCCATATTCAATAAGTTGTTGTTTTCGCTCTTCCCGTAATTGATTCCAGTTTTCAACATAAGTTTCACGACATCCTCGAATAAAAAACCATATGGATAATAATATCAACCAACTTAAAACTGAAATAGTAATACCAATCATTAGATGTTTTTGCGTTAAATTACTATTGAGTTGTTTCATGTAGGTAAAAAATAAACCAATAGCAACAAATACAATTAAAGCAATAAACCAAAATAGGCGAGACAACCCTTTTTTTAGAGCTATTTGCTCGGGTAGTAAAGTTAAATCGATAGCCATTAGTTTTTTTTACCAAAATTAGTTAATGATGAAATTAGTACACAACCACATGCCGACCTATGTCCATGGAAAGCAACTTGTTTACCATCGTCAATGAATAGCGGATCACCTTCAATGATGGGATTAATACCATGCCCTTGTATTGGGCAGCACACCATATCACCAACACGTGCGACACCTTTATTAAATACGACAAGTTTTGATGAGGCAGAAATAACTTTACCTCCGTGATTAGTTAAATCGCCTAATCTAATTACTCCTTTCATGATTTTATTTCCTTTAACTTTGATGATTTATTAAAAAATAGCTCATATGATTTCTAAAATTTAGTCAAAAATCTATTTCTCTGAATCTAATCTATCAACGGCCTTGTACTCTTTACTAGTATCAATTTTAAGATTTTTATAGCGTTCTTCCTCTGTAAAATCAGGAATTCCGTGATATGGAACACTGCCATATGTTACGTCAGTTATATTTCCTTGTTTATCAAGATGAACAATTTTGCTGTTCCCAGAACTAGGGGTATAAAAGATGGTTGTTTTATCACCTTGTTCATTAAATAACGTGGTTTCAGAATAATATTGACTTCCTTTGGGATAGGTTTTCCTTATACTGATCAGTTTATTATTTTGGTCTTTTATTATGGTCATTAAATTATTACCTTCTTCGTCATATTCCACATAACGAGATCGTAATAGTGTCTTTTTATCCATTGCATAGCAAAAAAGTCTTAAATAACGCATATTAGCGCTATGAGGCCAGTAGCCATATTCCCATTTACTAATCGAAAGCAAAGGTTTTTTTTCAATAGCAATAATTTTGCCCATTTCTCTTGTTACTTTAATATAATTGGGTAACGTAATTGCTTGTTCAATGGTGATCGGTTGCAGTTGTAAATGCGTATCTAAAATAAAAAAGTGAGATCCATTTTCAAGATCTTTTAAACTGTTTAATTGCCGCTCATTAAGTAAAATATATTGTGGTTTACGTTCATAACTCCAACGCTCTTTAAATTGATAATTATCGCCAACTTCATTAATTTTAAGTTCCGTACTAAATGGATCATGAACACGATAAGGCGCATTTTCGGCTTCTTCAAGGGTAATCGGTGCAAAATCAGGATAATTGTCAGGAGTTCGGTAATGATTGAGTATTATTTTGGTCGAGCCATAATAAGGCACGTGGGGTTTAATTCCCATGGTTCGCACTTTAATGCATTTGGCAACATCTAATGGATTAATTAAGCCGGTCATAATTGCTCCTAATACATAGATTAATAATGGCATCATTATTAAAATTAATGTTAATTTTTTTTCATAGGTATTATCTTTTCAGTATATCAGCTAATTTTTCGGCATTATCATTAACTTGTTTCATTTTTTTATAAATTTCATTAGCTTGTTTTCTCATCATTTCAGTGTTTTTTAATTTACTTACATTTCCATGAGAATCAATAATATATCGGTATTCATCTTTGTAATCACTAGCTGAGGTTAAAAACCCCATAAAATGTATATCTTTTAAAATATATTGTAACTACCCCCTAAAATAGTACAGCAAAAAAGTAGAAAATTCTCTATGATAAAAGTAAAAGAGGATTCAATTATGAAAAAAATGACTGAACATCAAATCGTAGCTATTTTAAAAGAAGCTGAAGCAGGTATTCCTGTCAAGGAACTCTGTCGTAAATATGGCATGGGTAATTCAACTTTTTATAAATGGCGGGAAAAATATGGCGGTATGGAAACGTCGGATATCAAACGCTTAAAGGAGCTTGAGGCTGAAAACCGCAAGCTTAAGCAGATGTTTGCCGAACTGAGCTTAAAATCCCAGCTTCAGGAAGAAATCATAAAAAAGCTTTAGTGCCAACTG
>NZ_LZGV01000053.1:0-1363 GCF_001690265.1 Gilliamella sp. HK2 | reverse complement strand
ACTGTTTGCCCCCGAGGATTGCCCCATACGTTTAAACCGTAAAACAGGTAAAGTTTATATTTATGATCATTCTCTTTTATATTTTGGAACATGGGCTACCTTTACTCGCTCGCCCTTTAGAGCCAAAGAGATAACCGTTAAAGAGTTTAATTGGGCAGATATTCAAGGGTGTATGACCTCAGTATCAGTTCCTCTTTCTAGTGGCGGAACGGTTAGAAGTTATCGTCTAGAGTGTGTGGTATGTGAGCCTAATACCACCAATGTAATTGACCACTTTCTGTTGGCGACCGGTAGTAGTTTAGGTTATGAATGGATGTGGATAAATAGCTATATGGCTTTTTCTGATAAAAATTTGGATGCCGAATTTATGCCAGAAGAAGACTTTACTTGGCCAATCAAAGTCAACTGGCCAGAAGAAATCGACAAAAAATCCAAAGCTAGCTCGCTTGAAGAATATCAACAAATAGATGCCGAATATAAAAAGTTAGGGAATAAATAATGCCATCCAAATACCAACCGCAAGTTTCCGCATGGCGCGAAGATTTATACAAAGGGGTTTATACAACGCAATTGCCTTTAACTAATAATAAAAAATTACGTTATGCTAATGATGATTATTGTGAGCTTTCTCGGCGGTTCACAGGGATGGGAAGCTTATTAATTAGATTGATTGTTATTATTCTTTTCTTTATATGTGTATTGATGATAATTTCTGGATTAGCTGCTGTACTTTTTGCTATATTTTATCTTGATACCCATAAAGCACTATTTATTCTTTCATTTTTTTTATTTTTAATATCCAGTCCAATATTTATTCAATTTTTTCTTACTTTTTTATTCTGTCCTGAAGATTGTCCTGTTCGCTTTAACCGTAAAACAGGTAAGGTTTATGTTTATGACCATTTTCTGTTATATTGTGGTTCATGGGCTACCTTTACTCGTTCCCCCTTTAGAGCTAAAGAGATAACCGTTAAAGAGTTTAATTGGGCAGATATTCAGGGGTGTATGACCTCAGTATCAGTTCCTCTTGCGAGTGGCGGAACGGTTAGAAGCTATCGCCTAGAGTGTGTGGTATGTGAGCCTAATACTACTAAAGTGATTGACCATTTTCTGTTGGCGACCGGTAGCAGTTTAGGTTATGAATGGATGTGGATAAATAGCTATATGGCTTTTTCTGATAATAATTTGGATGCCGAATTTATGCCAGAAGAAGACTTTACTTGGCCAATCAAAGTCAATTGGCCAGAAGAAATCGACAAAAAATCCAAAGCCAGCTCGCTTGAAGAATATCAACAAATAGATGCCGAATATAAACAGTTAGGAAATAAATAATGCCATCAAAGTACCAACCGCAAGTTTCCGC
>NZ_LZGV01000052.1:0-14470 GCF_001690265.1 Gilliamella sp. HK2 | reverse complement strand
CCTTTACCGCCATTCCCTATCAAGCCTTAAAACCCTATCGCCCCGCGCCCATACACTGGCCACAAGTCAGTGGCACCTTACCCGCACGAGTGACTAGCCCTGATAATGACACCTACGGCTATATTGACACTCACGGGCGCTACCGGGTTAAATTTAACTTTGACTTAAAAGAATGGAAAAAGGGCACTGAAAGCTTATGGGTACGCTTAGCCAAACCTTATTCGGGTAACACTTATGGTTTTCACTTCCCGTTAATTGACGGCACGGAAGTGGCGATTGCCTTTATGGATGGCAATCCCGATAGGCCGTATATTGCCCATGCCATGCACGACAGCGCCCACCCTGACCATGTGACCACAGTAAACAAACACCGCAATGTCATTCGCACCCCCGCCAACAACAAACTGCGCATGGATGATAAACGCGGGCAAGAGCATATCAAACTAGCGACTGAATACGGTAAAACCCAGTTAAACATAGGTCACCTTGTCAACCAAAACAAACAAGAGCGTGGTGAAGGGTTTGAACTGCGCACGGATGAATGGGGCGCTATCGCTGCTAATAAAGGCTTATACTTAACCACCCAAACCGCGCCGAAAGCACAAGGCAAACAACTGGATATGCAAGCGGCAATAAACCAACTGGAAAATGCCTTATCGATTGCCAAAGCCCTACAAAATGCCGCTACCCAGTCCGACGCACACAGTGCCGATACCGACAGTCAAGACCAACTTAAAGCCAACTTAAGCGAGCTAACCCAAAGTGGCCTACTGGCCTATGCGCAAGAAGGCATTGCCTTAACCAGCCCTGAAAACATCCAATTGACAACAAACAACAGCTTAACCCTAACCAGCGAAAATCAAACCGATATCACCGCATTAAAAAACATCACCGTATCATCTGGCGACGCAATAGGGTTATTTGCCCATAAATCAGGCATGAAGCTATTTGCTAACCAAGGCGATATTGCAGTGCAAGCCCAAAATGCCAACCTCAATATGGCGGCTAAGCAAGATATAAAAATAGACAGTGTTGATGGTGAAACACAGATAACAGCTACTAAAGCGCTGACCCTAATCTGTGGTGGCTCTTATATCAAAATCAGCAGTGAGGGCATTGAACTGGGCACGCAAGATAATACCTATTTTAAGTGTAATGTCATGCAGAAGATGGGACCAGCAAGCCAATCTCAAACAATTAGATTAAACTCAAGTGAACTGAATGTAAAACGCTGCGCAGAAACGGATTGAAAATGATTACTAAATTGAATAATCAAGATAACTTTAACAAATATCGCTATTTATTAGTCGATAATTTAGTGGCACTTAATTCAATAAACCCATTATCACACGACTCATTAGTGGATCAATTTGGTGAAGATAAACTATTTGGCGAACAGAAACTCACTCAGGTATTACGCACTGATTTAGATTATGATCCAAGTATATGCCCAACACTGATTAAACTGGCAGAGCCCAATGAATTTTTAGACAGCCCGATCCTTGATGACATCAGTGAGCAAGCTGAAATCGAATGTTTTTGGTCAAAGCGTTATATTTGTGCTTATATTGTTAGCCCCCTTAAACCGTCGATATTGGCAAAGCAGCTGATAACTATTGGTAATAACATCGCTAAAATATTGCAACAGCCTTATTATCCTTTCTTTGAACCGTTTCGCATGCAATTTTTGCAAGAAGTGGCTACCAACGAAGACAGCGCATGGCTAAAATCGCAATTTGCCCAAATTGAAAACTATTACTATCCATCAATTCATGCTGGGCAGTTTATTCATTTTACGGCCGATAGTGAACTTGAAACGCAAGACCGCTGGAGCCACCATTATTGCCAACGCTTAAAACATTTCAAAATGATTCGAACCCTTGTTAATGCATGGGCCAATAATCGAACACAATTTGATGATCAAAAATCACTACCACTCCATAACCAAGTGATTTTGCACTCAACGCAACTGGTTGAGCAAGCGTATCAATTAGGTTTAACTGAGGCTACCGATATCTTATTTTGGGGATTAAATGGCTTAAGGTACCAAACTGCTTTTACTCAGCATCCTAACGTGCTTGAACAAATTGCCAAAGCGCGAAAAGAGCCGGGCACATTCTCAAAACACGTTATTGACGCCCAGATTCAGCTTGAAAGCCCATCACTTTCTATTTACGAATAACAAATAAGACAAGCATTAAAGAGCATAAGATGAAAAAAACAGCAAACATTGCGATAGAAAATAAAAATGAAGCTTCAGGTAGTTGCCTTGCCTGTGAACGAGTAGGATTACCCGTCTTTTTACTGCGTCAAGCCGTGATAAAAACAAAATTCAATAAAATTGAACAGGTTAACCCCACTTATCAAGAACTGGCGAATTATACTAAAACATTAGATTTTAAACACCGCATGCCAGATGAAGAATTAGAATATTATGACTATGTACTTCGCACTTTGCGTAACGGCTATGTTTATGTGATGCAACAACAAGGTGAGAATATTGAGAGCCGAATACTTCATGTGTATGAATGCATTGATGGCGCACTAAGATTAAAAAACTTCCTTGAACTAACTAATACCGAGCCAAGACCGATATCAAAAGCGTGTAAAAATGCTTGCCACAACATTCCTGCATCGTTTATTAACCTTAATAATAGGGACTTTACTCAAGCATGGGTGGCTTATTCTTCACAGCCTTGGCCCAAAAAGACTCTCGACGATTACCTAAAAGAACAAGATAGCCAAGTGTTATCGCGTTTTACCAAAATTGATATACAAAACCTCAAAGACTCACCGTCTGATGCAACGGGCAAGCGAGCGGTGCCGTTTAAAGATATTTTTGGTTATAGTCATGAACATGATGATAATAATAAAAGCAAAGTCCTAGAGTTTCGTTTTGGTGACCAAGGTCTGGATAATTTTAAATCGGCACATCCTTTTATCAGTTTAAAAAAACAAAGGCAAAAATTTGCAAATTACGCAAATATTCTCTATCTGAGGTGTGGGCCAATATCGTGTGGCGTAGTGCTAGAAGACACCTTAGGTATTGCTGAAGAGCTCAATTCACAACGGGTATCAGAGTTACATATCTTTTGCAGTGATGCGCCAAAACAAGCCGAACCATTATTGCCTTTTAATGGTGACGAAACCAAAGCCTATCAACAGCGTGGAGAACAGATGTATAACCGTGTTAATCCTCGGTTGAAAAATCTGTTTAAATATTATCAACCTGATATGTTTAAAAAACGCACAATTTTACAGTTGATAGAGAATTATCGAACTTCAATTGAAGACGCTTATGACACCGAAATTGCCCGGTTACAAGAACACTATGAATACCTAAAAGATATTAATGCTGCCTATGACTCGGGTGATGACTTTTTACGAAAAGTAGAAAATGAGATTAAAGACACTGAGTCAGAAAAAGCCAAAAAAATTGAAAAAATAAACCAGCATATTAATCATGGTGAAGTTAAGAAATTTAAAAATGAATTAGAAACCGAATTTAAAGAAATAACTCGATATTATGAAGAGTGGTCGCAAGACTATTTTACCTATGTTCGTTGGTTATTTGGCGATACAAAATTTGTCTCGCAATATAGCAACATAAAACCGACTTCTTTTAATCAAAATCATTTTTGGCAAAGAGAGTTTGATTTTTCAAACGATACAAGCTCGCTTATTCATATAAAAGAAATTATCCAAATCTTGATTGATTCAACCCATGCAGAAGTGCGTCTTGACGAAGATAACGCCCTATGGGACGAGCTACTAAGTAATCCTGCCAGTATTTTTTATGTAATAGAACATAAAAATAACCAAGGGATTGATCTTGATGCGCTGGCATTTATCGATTTAGACACCGATACTCTAGTAAAATGGCGTGATATTATCGACAAATCAACGGGTTTTGCTTCTGCTTATAATACGCATCAAGAGCAAAAAAACCAAAACAAGCAAACCGATAAAGAAAAAGAACTGCAAAAAGAAAAAGAGCGTGTTGAGCTAGATATTGAAAAAAAACAGCAAGAGATTAATGCCAAACAAGAGGAGTTAAACAAAAATCGACAACATAACCCACAAGAGCATAGCAAGCTACAAAAAATAAGAGATCAAAAAATTAAAGAGCTCAACCAATTAAAATCGTTTTTGGCATCGATTGACCGCAAACTTGCTGAAATGGCAAATACCCCCAGTGCTGTGACCCATGTCGACAAAAATCGATACTTGCATCAACTTGCACTTAAAAAATACACCGTATTAAAAACCAATAAACAACACCAACCGATTAAACCACGTTTAAAAATGCTTGATACGTTATCTTATTTGGGAGATTTAGGTGGGCATCCCGTTGAGTTCTCTATGCAAGTTAGGCAAGATAAAATTCGACAGGTTTATGCACTATTAACCCAATTACAAGGGAGTTTTTCTCGTGAAAATAGTTTAACCAGCCAAGAAATAGCGTTTTTAGCAAAATTTGATGTCACCGATCCAAAATATGACGTTGGCTCAAAAAAACCAACAACCCAAAAGCTTAAATTTACACTTTGCTTTCCCGACGAGGCAAGTAAATCGCTAGTTGTCAATTTTCTAAAAAATAAACAGATACTCAATCCCAATGATTTTAAAAACTTCTTAACCAGCAACATGGCGGATTATGTCACGTTAATCAACCGTACTACCGTATTACAAGACAAAATTGACAAAGTTAATCAACAAAAATCCAGCAATGACGAAGCGATTAACGAATCGAACGAAAAGAAAAGAGAAGATAAAATCAAAGAGCGCGAGATAAACCGTGAAACCGAAGCAATGAATCAACGCGAAATGGAAAAAGCGAAAATTGATGAAAAGCTATCAACTCATGAACAAGTAAAAACAACCCGCCAAAGTGCAAAAGCGGCTAAGCTTAGCTATGGTGCTAATGCAATATCGGGCGTTGTCACCCTGTTAAATATTTACGATAACCTAAAAGAGTGGAACACCGTTAAAGAAGGCGAAAGCCAAGCTAAAAAAATGCGCCAACTGGCGATCGACTTAGGTTCGTTAGCATTATTAAGTGTTGATAGTGTTGCCATATACCGTGACATAAAATTAAAAATGCAATTAGTTAAAGCCATGCGATCGCGTGTTGCAACGACATTAGTACCTGAAATCGAAGCGAAACTGACATTAAATACTTTGATTTCTAAAACCGTAGCCAAAGCTTTTGCTGCCATAACTCTTTTTGACGCCTTAGGTGAGTTAAAAAGTGCCTTGGGGATGTGGAATATGGAGGATAAAAGTTATTTTAGATCTAGATTGTTTGGTGCTTTAGCCTTAGGCGTCGGTGCTGTCCTATTATTACTTGAAAGTGGATTCGCTATAGGGATTGGTGTTGCGTTATTAGTTTTAAGTTTATATTTAATTGCTTATAGCAAAAAATACGATAATTTTACCCCTATCGATCACTGGTTAAACCGCTGTTATTTTGGGGTGCACAAAGAGTTTACCTATTTGGGGTACGACGCTTATCACGAAGAGCAAGAAGCATTTGTCGGTTTTGGTCATTCGGTGAATGATTATTTAGTTGCCTTGTCGGGCATTGAAACTTTTATCCTCTTTAAAAAACCGAGTTCATTTAGTGGGATGAAGCTATATCAGCGCCACCTCTATTTTTATTTAACATACCCAAACTGCGCTGCTATTACCCAAAAGCCGTTACAGGTTTCAGTTAAATTATTTGGCAAAAATGGGCAAAGTGATGAGGATATGATTGAATCTCGCTTTAATATCCGTTCAACAGGGGTAAATCACAACGCAGGAGAGGTGCCCCCCCCAATTCACTTAAACGAAGATAAAGCCAAAGAAACCCTAAAAATCACAGAGTATGTCACCACCGATAAAAACTACTTTATCAACCGCTATGAAACGAAAACGTTTAAAACTCTCACTCAGGGTAAAGCGGCATGGCAATCTAATTTTACCGATATTGAAAAAATTGAAGTAAAACAAACCGATTCTAACCAGCCAGGTAGTGATCTAACGCTGATAACCTGGGTAGCGGGTACCTTTGCTTATGATCTAATAAATAACTATCAAATCAATATCTGCCCTAATGGACAAGATGATGGCGAAATTCCGCTCATCATTAACCGAATCAGTAACCAATTTCATGAAGAATAAATAAAAGGAGAATAAAATGCCATCAAAATACCGTCCACAAATTTTTGGTTGGTTTGGTGATCTAGATAAAGGTCCTTATAGTGTGCCCCTGCATGATCGTCGCTTAAGCTATGCCAATAATAACTATTGTGCCTTTATTCGTCAGGATCATAATGATCAGATTTTTTATGCCTGTCTCTATTTTGTTGTCGTTATTGTTTTATTAATACTTCTTATTGGTTTTCCTACATTTATTATGGATTATGATCATCCTGATAGTGGTAGCATGCTTTGTTTTATTGGAGTTATTGGATTTATTACCTGTTGTATCGGTATGTATTATGCTGTTCCTCAACTGTATCATAATCTATTCTCTCGCCGTGGTAGCCCCATTATATTTAACCGTAAAACGGGTAAAGTCTATGTTAACGAAAGTGACTTTTTTAACTTTAAAATATTACGCCATCCCGTAGTATTTTTACAACCGAAAAAACGCCGAATAAAAGAGTATGATTGGGATGATTTGCATGGTGTTATTATCCATAATATGTCGCGTAATGCTTTAAGCTCGACTGTGTTAATGGTGTGCCAACCCGATACGCATCAAGTGATTGATCATATCATGCTAGATCCTGCCCGAGCAGGCGCTGGTAGTACATTTGTTTGGGGATGGATCAATAGTTTTATGGTGTATTATAAATCAGCCAATATTGATGATGGTGAATATAAGTCAGATCAAGAAGCGGAATTTAAAGCCCATAGGATTGGCGGCCAAGGCTGGCCCGAATGGATGGTAGAAGCGTTTAATGCCACATCATTAGAAGAGCTCGCCGGAATTAAACAACGGCACAATATAACGCAATAGCCCAAAAGCCGTTGCAGTTTGGCAAGCATGGGCAAAGTGGTATAGCAATCTAATTTTACCGGTATTGAAAAAATTGAAGTGAAAAAAACTGATTCTAACCAGCCAGATAGTGACTTAACGCTGATAACCTGGGTAGCGGGCACCTTTGCTTATGATCTAATAAATAACTATCAAATCAATATCAGCCCTAATGGACAAGATGATGGCGAAATTCCGCTCATCATTAACCGAATCAGTAACCAATTTCATGAAGAATAAATAAAAGGAGAATAAAATGCCATCAAAATACCGTCCACAAATTTTTGGTTGGTTTGGTGATTTGGATAAAGGTCCACGTTCAGTGTCCCTGCATGACGATCGCTTAAGCTATGCCAATAATAACTATTGTGCCTTTATTCGCCAGGATCATAATGATCAGATTTTTTATACCTGCCTTTACTTTGTTGCTATTATTTTGGGGAGTATATTAGTAGTCGGATCTTGTACATTTATTATGGATTATGATCATCCTGATAGCGGTAGCATGCTTTGTTTTATAGGAGTTGGTGGCGTTATTACTTGCTGTGCTGCTTTATATCTATCCATTCCTGAATTCTATCAAAACGCTTTTTCCCATCGTGGTAGTCCCATTATATTTAACCGTAAAACGGGTAAAGTCTATGTTAACGAAAGTGACTTTTTTAACTTTAAAATATTACGCCATCCTGCAGTATTTTTACAACCGAAAAAACGCCGAATAAAAGAGTATGATTGGGATGATTTGCATGGTGTTATTATTCATAATATGTCGCGTAATGCTTTAAGCTCGACCGTGTTAATGGTGTGCCAACCCGGTACGCATCAAGTGATTGATCATATTATGCTAGATCCTATTCGCGCGGGCGCTGGTAGTACATTTGTTTGGGGATGGATCAATAGTTTTATGGTGTATTATAAATCTGCCAATATCGATGACGGTGAATATAAATCAGATCAAGAAGCGGAATTTAAAGCCCATAGGATTGACGGCCAAGGCTGGCCCGAATGGATGGTAGAAGCGTTTAATGCCACATCATTAGAAGAGCTCGCCGGAATTAAACAACGGCACAATATAACGCAATAGCCCAAAAGCCGTTGCAGTTTGGCAAGCATGGGCAAAGTGGTATAGCAATCTAATTTTACCGGTATTGAAAAAATTGAAGTAAAAAAAACCGATTCTAACCAGCCAGATAGCGACCTAACGCTGATAACCTGGGTAGCGGGCACCTTTGCTTATGATCTAATAAATAACTACCAAATCAATATCAGCCCTAATGGACAAGATGATGGCGAAATTCCGCTCATCATTAACCGAATCAGTAACCAATTTCATGAAGAATAAATAAAAGGAGAATAAAATGCCATCAAAATACCGTCCACAAATTTTTGGTTGGTTTGGGGATTTGGATAAAGGTCCTTATAGTGTGCCCCTGCATGATCGTCGCTTAAGCTATGCCAATAATAACTACTGTGCCTTTATTCGTCAGGATCATAATGATCAGATTTTTTATGCCTGCCTTTATTTTGTTGCTACAATTTTCGGAATTGGAATTATCATTGGATCTATTTGGTTAATAGTTCATCATGATAACTCTAAAATAGAATTTATTGATATGGTAGTAATTTTGAATTTTATTACATGTTGTCTTGGTATGTATTATGTTATTCCCCAAGTGTATTATTATCTATTTTCTCGTCGTGGTAGTCCCATTATATTTAATCGTAAAACGGGTAAAGTCTATGTTAACGAAAGTGACTTTTTTAACTTTAAGTTTTTACGCCATCCTGCAGTATTTTTACACCCGAAAAAACGCCGTATAAAGGAGTATGATTGGGATGATTTGCATGGTGTTATTATTCATAATATGTCGCGTAATGCTTTAAGCTCGACCGTGTTAATGGTGTGCCAACCCGGTACGCATCAAGTGATTGATCATATCATGCTAGATCCTGCCCGAGCAGGCGCTGGTAGTACATTTGTTTGGGGATGGATCAATAGTTTTATGTTTTTTTGTGATGTTGCCAATATTGATGATGGTGAATATAAGTCAGATCAAGAGGAGGAATTTAAAGCCCATAGGATTGACGGCCAAGGCTGGCCTGAATGGATGGTAGAAGCATTTAATGCTACATCATTAGAAGAGCTCGCCGAAATTAAACAACGGCACAATATAACGCAATAGCCCAAAAGCCATTGCAGTTTGGCAAGCATGGGCAAAGCGGTATGGCAATCTAATTTTACCGATATTGAAAAAATTGAAGTAAAAAAAACCGATTCTAACCAGCCAGATAGTGACTTAACGCTGATAACCTGGGTAGCGGGCACCTTTGCTTATGATCTAATAACTATCAAATCAATATCTGCCCTAATGCACAAAATGATGGCGAAATTCCGCTCATCATTAACCGAAGCAGGAAGAATAAATAAAAGGAGAATAAAATGCCATCAAAATACCGTCCACAAATTTTTGGTTGGTTTGGTGATCTAGATAAAGGCCCACGTTTAGTGCCCCTGCATGACGATCGCTTAAGCTATGCCAATAATAACTATTGTGCCTTTATTCGTAAGATTCCTTCTGATCAAGTTTTTTATTTATGTATTTACATCATTGCTGTTATTCTTTTATGCTCTGCAGTGGTTATATTATCTATATTGACTTATTTATGTGATCCAATTTTAGAAACTAACATGTTTTTAGCTGCGTTAAGTGGTGTTATTTTATGCTTTATTGCTATGTATTTTGTTATTCCAGAAATCTATCATAATCTATTTTCCCGTCGTGGCAGCCCCATTATATTTAACCGTAAAACGGGTAAAGTCTATGTTAACGAAAGTGACTTTTTTAACTTTAAAATATTACGCCATCCCGTAGTATTTTTACAACCGAAAAAACGCCGAATAAAAGAGTATGATTGGGATGATTTGCATGGTGTTATTATTCATAATATGTCGCGTAATGCTTTGAGCTCGACCGTGCTAATGGTGTGCCAACCCGGTACGCATCAAGTGATTGATCATATTATGCTAGATCCTATTCGCGCGGGCGCTGGTAGTACATTTGTTTGGGGATGGATCAACAGTTTTATGGTGTATTATAAATCAGCCAATATCAATGATGGTGAATACCGATCAGATCAAGAGGCGGAATTTAAAGCCCATAGGATTGACGGCCAAGGCTGGCCCGAATGGATGGTAGAAGCATTTAATGCCACATCATTAGAAGAGCTCGCCGAAATTAAACAACGGCATCATATAAAACAATAAATTTCAATAGCTCAGGGCGGGAAAGGATAACGTCGCCAATTTTACAATAACCGTGAAGACGTGCCATTAATTGTGACTAAAAACAATAAAATTTAAAATAAGGAGCAAAACAATGCCATCACAATATCGACCCCAAATTTTTGGTTGGATAAGCGATTTAGACAAAGGCGGGAACTATTTAACGGGTGCCGATGATCGCTTGCTCTATGCCAATGATAACTACTGTGCTTTTATTCGTAAGACAAAATCTGATCAGATTTTTTATTTGTGTATTTATTTAATTGTGTTAATTTTTTTAACTTTAGCAACCATTTTATGGATACTATTAGTTTTTTTATTTAATATTGAAAATGAATCAAAAATAAACATATTAGGTATATCAGCATTTACTATTTGCTGTGTTGCTATTTATCTTATTATTCCCGAAATCTATCAAAACTTATTTACACGCCGTGGAAGCCCCATTATTTTTAATCGTAAAACGGGTAAAGTGTATATCAATGAAAGCTATTTTTTTAATTTTAAAGTGTTACGCAATCCACTAACCTTTTTGCACCCTAATAAAAAACGCATTAAAGAATATGATTGGGCCCATTTACAAGGGGTGGTGGTGCATAACTTTTCCCGCTACTCACTCAATACCACTATTTTAATGGTATGCAAGCCCCATAGCCATAAAACAATCGACCATATATTATTAGACCCATTACGTGTCGGCATAGGTAGTTATCTGGTTTGGGGTTGGGTCAATAACTTTATGTGCGCGAACAAATTAGCCGGCCTAAACGACGGCAAATACAAATGGGAACAAGAAACCCAATTTAAAGACAAAATTATTAAAGGACAAGGCTGGCCAGAATGGATGGTAGAAGCATTTAATGCCACATCGCAAGAAGAGCTCGCTGAAATTAAACAACGGTATCATATAAAACAATAAATTTCAATAGCTTAAGGCGGGAAAGGATAACACCGCCGACTTTACAATAACCGTGAAGGCGTGCCATTAATCGTGACTAAAAACAATAAAATTTAAGATAAGGAGCAAAACAATGCCATCACAATATCAACCCCAAATTTTTGGTTGGATAGGCGATTTAGTAAAAGGCGGCAACTCTCTAACCGATGCCGATGATCGCTTGCTCTATGCCAATGATAACTACTGTGCTTTTATTCGTAAAACAAAATCTGATCAGTTACTCTATTTATGTATGGGTTTTTTTTCTCAATTTCGGGGATCTTTTTAATTCCATCTTTGATATATTCTATTATAACGTGCAATAGTGATACACTTGTCTATCTTTTAACTCCTGGTTTATTTTGTTATATTATTCTCGAATATTTAATGATTCCGGAATTTTATCAAAACCTTTTTACACGCCGAGGAAGCCCCATTATTTTTAATCGCAAAACGGGTAAAGTGTATATCAATGAAAGCTATTTTTTTAATTTTAAAGTGTTACGCAATCCACTAACCTTTTTGCATCCTAATAAAAAACGCATAAAAGAATATGACTGGGCCAATTTACAAGGGGTGGTGGTGCATAACTTTTCGCGCTCTTCACTCAACACCACTATTTTAATGGTATGCAAGCCCCATAGCCATAAAACCATCGACCATATATTGTTAGACCCATTACGTGGTGGCATAGGTAGTTATTTTGTTTGGGGTTGGGTTAATAATTTTATGTGCGCGAACAAATTAGCTGGCCTAAACGATGGCAAATACAAATGGGAACAAGAAACCCAATTTAAAGACAAAATTATTAAAGGACAAGGCTGGCCCGAATGGATGGTAGAAGCGTTTAATGCCACATCGCAAAAAGAGCTCGCTGAAATTAAACAACGGCATCATATAAAACAATAAATTTCAATAGCTTAAGGCGGGAAAGGATAACGCCGCCGACTTTACAATAACCGTGAAGGCGTGCCATTAATTGTGACTAAAAACAATAAAATTTAAAATAAGGAGCAGAACAATGCCATCACAATATCAACCCCAAATTCTTGGTTGGATAGGCGATTTAGTAAAAGGCGGCAACTCTCTAACCGATGCCGATGATCGCTTGCTCTATGCCAATGATAATTACTGTGCTTTTATTCGTAAAACAAAATCTGATCAGATTTTTTATTCATTTATTTTTATTATATCTATGTTTCTTGGAAGTGTAGGAGCTATTGCTAGTATTGATTTATGCATTCTTATTTTTTCAGAATTAAAAGACAAAGAAGATGAGTTTATGCTAATTATTATAGCAATAGGTGCAATACTTTGCATTTTTGCAATGTACTCAACAGTTGTTCCAGGTTTATATCAAAACTTATTTACACGCCGAGGAAGCCCCATTATTTTTAATCGTAAAACGGGTAAAGTGTATATCAATGAAAGCTATTTTTTTAATTTTAAAGTGTTACGCAATCCGTTAACCTTTTTGCACCCTAATAAAAAACGCATTAAAGAATATGATTGGGCCCATTTACAAGGGGTGGTGGTGCATAATTTTTCACGCTACTCACTCAACACCACTATTTTAATGGTATGCAAGCCCCATAGCCATAAAACAATCGACCATATATTATTAGATCCATTACGTGTCGGCATAGGTAGTTATCTGGTTTGGGGTTGGGTCAATAACTTTATGTGCGCGAACAAATTAGCCGGCCTAAACGACGGCAAATACAAATGGGAACAAGAAACCCAATTTAAAGACAAAATTATTAAAGGCCAAGGCTGGCCCGAATGGATGGTAGAAGCGTTTAATGCCACATCGCAAGAGGAGCTCGCTGAAATTAAACAACGGCATCATATAAAACAATAAATTTCAATAGCTCAAGGCGGGAAAGGATAAAACCGCCTACTTTACAATAACCGTAAAGTCGTGCCATTAATTGTGACTAAAAACAATAAAATTTAAAATAAGGAGCAAAACAATGCCATCACAATATCAACCCCAAATTTTTGGTTGGATAGGCGATTTAGACAAAGGCGGTAACTATTTAAAGGGTGCCGATGATCGCTTGCTCTATGCTAATGATAACTACTGTGCTTTTATACGCAAAATATCATCTGATCAAATATTTTACTTATCCATGCTTTTTGTTCTTTTTGTCCTTTCAATACCATTAATCTACGTATCTATAAATTTAATTTTAGAATTAGCATTAAGAAAAGAAACTTTCTTGATGATTAATTTCATCGTGATATTAATTGCTTCTTTAGTTGCTTTATATATATTTATTATCCCTGAATTCTATCAAAACCTGTTTACACGCCGAGGTAGCCCCATTATTTTTAATCGCAAAACGGGTAAAGTGTATATCAATGAAAGCTATTTTTTTAATTTTAAAGTCTTACGCAATCCACTAACCTTTTTGCACCCTAATAAAAAACGCATTAAAGAATATGACTGGGCCCATTTACAAGGGGTGGTGGTGCATAACTTTTCCCGCTACTCACTCAATACCACTATTTTAATGGTATGCAAGCCCCATAGCCATAAAACAATCGACCATATATTATTAGATCCATTACGTGCCGGCATAGGTAGTTATCTGGTTTGGGGTTGGGTTAATAATTTTATGTGCGCGAACAAATTAGCCGGCCTAAACGATGGCAAATACAAATGGGAACAAGAAACCCAATTTAAAGACAAAATTATTAAAGGCCAAGGCTGGCCCGAATGGATGGTAGAAGCGTTTAATGCCACATCGCAAGAGGAGCTCGCTGAAATTAAACAACGGCATCATATAAAACAATAAATTTCAATAGTTCAGGGTGGGAAAGGATAACGCGCCGACTTTACAATAACCGTAAAGTCGTGCCATTAATTGTGGCTAAAAACAATAAAATTTAAGATAAGGAGCAAAACAATGCCATCACAATATCAACCCCAAATTTTTGGTTGGATAGGCGATTTAGACAAAGGTGGGAACTATTTAACGGGTGCCGATGATCGCTTGCTCTATGCCAATGATAACTACTGTGCTTTTATTCGTAAAACAAAATCTGATCAGATTTTTTATGTATGTCTTTCAGGCGTAATTTCAATTGGATTGATGTTTATTATTCCTATATTAATATATTTGCTTACATGGATAGAATCGGTCTCTATGCTTATTCTTCCATTGGTGATCATAATTTTATTTTTTATTACATTATATTTAATGTTACCAGAATTTTA
>NZ_LZGV01000051.1:0-23455 GCF_001690265.1 Gilliamella sp. HK2 | reverse complement strand
GGAAGTAAAGCGAGCCTTTCGGCTTGTTTTATTAATTCTTGCGCTTTACCCATAGTAATTACACGCCATTAAGTTGTAAAAATTATATATTAACGATAATACCAAAATACCGCTTATTTTGCTTGGCTTATAGTCACAATGATTAGCTAAATTAATTAGCTTTAATAATCAACATGTTGATTTTATTATTATCAGTCATTTTAGTGCTTAAAAGCCATTCAGAAAAGTTATTGATTTTATTGAATTTTTTATTTTTATGAAAATCAATCGTTTTTCTATGCTATTTTTTAGTTATCTTGTTATTTTAAGATAACTTTTCTTCCTGCATTTGTTTTTTTGCTGATAAATAAATGATTGCTAATAGATTAGATTTAGGCGATTTAGTGCCAAATATTTTGCCTCAAACATGGCGTTGAATGACTAAAAATAAGGTATTTTGCTACTTAAAAAAAGAATTCAGAAAACCAATTGATTTTATTAAAGTTTTTTAAAGATTAACACCGTGCTTATTTGGCGTGAGAATATAGCTACCGATGGTATAAAGTAAGCACAGCAAACAAGCATGTTTGCAAGGCACTGCTTTGCCTAGAATAAATTAGCATCGTTGCGTTAAAACCAAGTGGCAAAGATCGGTTGTCAAAGCCCCCATTTTGTAGCCATGCTTAAAGCACAGAGGGATTTTACAGAAAATTTTTTGGTTTTAGCATGGTAGCACATGGTAGCCATAGCTTATTTTATTAATAGCGCTTCAAACACCCGAAATAGCACAGATCTCAAATTGACTTAGTGTTTTTATTGGCTGAAATATCGCAATAGAGTAGAAATTTGTTCAAACATTTGTTCAAAGACAAATGTAGCAAAGGTGGGCAATGCTGAAATTAAGTAAGTTAGCATGAGCAATCCTAATAATAATGTAGCTGGATAGCCGACAACAAAAATAGAGAGTTGTGGCGTTATTCTATTAAGTAGCCCTAATGATATATTGACGATTAGCAACAATGTCATTAAGGGAAGTGCTAACATTATCCCGTTGATAAATAATAGTTTACTGACATCAATTAAAGCTAAGTATCCGTTTGCTTGTAATGGCATTACTGCGATGGGAATAATATCAAAACTGTTTGCTATGCCGTATAACAACCATAAATGACCATCAGCACTAAGAAAGATTAGCAGTGCAATAATGTTAATTAAGCGTGATAATACCGATGTAGATGGACCGCCAATAGGATCAAAAAAGGTGGCCATTCCAAGTCCCATTTGCATACCAATTAATTCGCCGGCAAATCGCACCGTCATAAATGCTAACTGCATAGTAAAACCAATAAGCACGCCAATCATTATTTGCTGTGCAATCATCCATATGCCAATAAAAGAGTATATTTTAATATGTTCATCAAGATGTGGAAGTGGCAAAGCAATTGCAATAAGTAATGCCAAGCTTATTTTTACGCGGTTGGGGATCTCTTTTTCTCCCAAAATAGGGGCAACCATAATCAACGCTAAAATGCGCACAAAGGGGAAAAAGCCATCTTTAGCCCAAGCAAAGAAATCAATATTAAATAAAATATTACTATTAAAATCCATTTAATTTAACGGGTTAAATTAGGAATATCGGTAATGACCGTTTGCATATAATCAATCATGGTTGATAGCATTGATGGTCCCCATAGGATTAAAACCACAACGACCGCGATAATTTTGGGAATAAATGATAATGTCATTTCGTTAATTTGTGTGGCCGCTTGTAATAAGCTAATGATTAATCCTGTTACTAAAGCAACTAATAGTAACGGTCCAGCCAGTGATGCAGCGACTTTTATTGCTTGTATTGCTAAGGTGCTAATATATTCGGGCGACATAGTGTAATTCAACTAAAAAAGCTTTGCGCTAACGAGCCCAGTAATAAGTGCCAACCATCGGCTAACACAAATAACATTAACTTAAATGGTAAAGATACCGTTGCTGGCGGTACCATCATCATGCCTAATGCCATGAGCGTGCTTGCAACCACAAGATCTATCACTAAGAAAGGAATAAAAATGGTAAAACCGATTTGAAACGCTGTTTTTAATTCACTGACAACAAAAGCCGGAACCAATACTTTTAAAGGGACATCTTCACGTGTTTGAATATCATTTTGGTGAGACATGTTAACAAATAATGCTAAGTCCGTTTCTCGTGTTTGGGCAAGCATAAATTGTTGTAATGGTTTAGCCGCTTGAGTTAAGCCCTCTTGCATGGTGATTTGATTTTGCGAATACGGCACATAAGCATCTTGATAAATGTTATCAATCACGGGGGACATAATGAAATAGGTCATAAATAGGGCAATGCCCAAAATAACTTGATTGGGTGGTGCCGATTGCGTACCAAGTGCATTACGTAACAGACCTAATACAATAACAATACGTGTGAAACTGGTCATTAATAACAAAATTGCTGGAATGAAGGTAAGCAATGTCAAAAAGACTAAGGTTTCAACAGGTAATGACCAATTTTGCCCATCACTCATCGGTTGGGATATGGCAGGTAACGTAGATAAGTCAGCATGGCATGATAAACTTAGCAACAATAAGCTGAGCAAAATAGTAAAATTTAACCGCACTAGTTGTTACTCCTTTTTTGCTTTTAAAGCGGATTGTAATATCTGCTGAAATACGTTACTTTTCACACAAGTAGTATCAGTGGTATTTTGCGAAAGCAGTGCTTGAGTGCGTTGTTCATTGATAGTGTGTAATAACGTCATTTGTTGAGATGTAACCCCAATCACTAATAATTGGTTATCAACATGAACCACAACCATACGCTCTTTGGGGCTAATGCTATATGTGGCTTTGACATCAATCCATTGATTGGTCTTTTTTTTCCAGCTCATTCGTTTGGCAAGCCAACCTAACAATAAAATAAAACCAATGACAACGATAAGCGTTGATCCCATTGAGGATCCTACTTCGGTATAAATATTTAACGGAGAAGATGACGGAGCCAACGTTTTGGTGCTTGTTAACGTTTTGGTGTTTGCTATAGTATTCACAGGTTCAACCAAATTAGTTTGCTTCATTACCATTAATGGCTCAATCTTCACTATTAACGACTCAGTCTTCGTACACGTTCTGATGGGGTAATAATATCGGTGATACGCACACCATAGTTATCGCCCACAACGACAATTTCACCTTGAGCAATTAAGTAACCGTTAATCAATATATCCAATGGTTCACCTGCTAGCCCATCTAATGCAATTACCGATCCTTGTGTTAAATTTAATAGATCTTTAATTGCTATCTTGGTTCGACCAAGCTCTACACTTAAATCAACAGGAATATCTAAAATCAGATTAATATCTTGCTTTTTTTCTTCCGTTTGTTGCGGTGATAATGTTTCAAAAATTGCTTCTTTGGTAATAAGATCATCACCGGTTGCTTGGTTTTGGTCGTTATTTGCTTTGATGTCAGTCATGGGATACTCCTTCATTCAATTGTTCTATCACAGGGTTAATAACCTGATCGACTTGAATTGCATATTGTTTATTCACTTTACCATAATGACCCTTTAGCACAGGCACTCCACCGACAGTGACATCTAAATTGGTGGGTTTGTCGATGACTAAAATATCATCAACTTTTAAGGATAATAATTTAGCAACGGTTATATGAATACGGGTAAAGTTTGCGACTAATTCGACAGTTGATTGCTTGATCCCCGTTGTTAGTGAACTCATCCAAATATTATCATCTTGATAACTCTGTTGCTCGATAGGCGGTTTTATAAGTAGCTCTTTAATAGGCTCTACCATAGAATAAGGAATGCAAACGCAAAATGTTGCTTTGCTATGACCGACTTCAACTTTAAAATTTGTTGTTAATACAATATCATCTGGTGAGCTGGTAATATTGGTAAATTTACTTTGCATTTCAGATCGAATATATTCGGTTTCAATGGCGTAAATATCTGCCCACGCATTTTGATAAATGCCTAATGCTAACTCGAGTACTCGTTTAATGATTTGCTGTTCCGTGTGTGTAAATTCCCGCCCTTCGGTTTCTATTTGGGAAAAATGCCCATCACCGCCAAACAATGAATCCACGATAATAAACACTAGCTCAGGTGAGAATGAAAATAAACAAGTCCCTCTTAATGGATTAAGGTGCACTAAATTCAAATGATTTGCTGATGAAATATCAGAAAACTCTTTGAACGTGTGCGGCTCAACGGGAGAGGCAATCACATCAGTATTACGGCGTAATCGATTAAATAATCCAATTCGAAATTGCCGAGCAAAACGTTCATTAATGATCTCTAATGCCGTTAAACGTTCAGGGATAAATCGATGTTTGACTGATAAATCATAAGGTCTAACATCGGACTTTTTCCCTGTAGGCAGCGAAGTAGCCAAAGCATCAATATTGCTATCATCTTCAGCTACAACAAAATTATCTGGCGTTAAAGCATCACTGCTTTCATTCATATCTTGTTTCGGTTCGCGCTTATCAGGCATAGTCATCACCGTATAATAAAATCAGTAAATAAAACTTCATCAATATTTACCCAATGTTTTGCATCATATTTTCGCGATAACGTATTTTTTATCTGTTCTTGTAAATCGATTTTGCCTGTTTCTTGCTTTAGCTTATTAATATATTGCTTTGAAGTAAGGAGGAGGATATCGCTTCTTACTTCGGGTAAATAATCTAATAGCACTGTTTTTTGACTTTCATCATTAACACGTAATACCACCCCGACATAAAGGATTTTAGTCATCTCAATATTATCTTCAGCAACAGGCAATGAAATAGTAAACGGTTTTAATGTTAAAAATACTGGCGAGACGATTTCAGGCTCTTCTTGCACTTTAGTTGTGTCTTTGGGATAGCCTTGAAACCACAAATAAGCTGCAGCACCTATCGCAGATAGGGTAATAAGAATAAGGATTAAATTTAAAGCACTTACTTTTTTGGACGTTGTAGGCATATTTATTCTTGTCTCTATAAAAATTTAAAAAGATTTATAATCCATTAATTGGCTATAGTGACAAGAATAATAAATCATATTTTTAAAATTGATTTGAAGAATAGGCAACAAAACATGACCTATTTAAACGTTTCATCTTCTAATCTCCAATTTGTACAATAAATAGCAATTTTAATCGTTAAGCAAATATGCTGAGTGCTGATTTTTGTGGGCTATTTTCAACACGGATTTGTTCAACATTAATATCGTTTGTCTCTGGATCTAACGTTAGGGCGCTATGTGACTGATTGTGTTGGGTTTGCTGATACATAGCAGATTGTTGCGAATCACTCATCATCGAAAAGTCACCAATATCTGCTTGTTCTAGGGTAATGCCTTGCTCAGCTAATGATGTTTTTAAGAAAGGCAGTGCCGATTCTAACAGACCTTTAACAACACCATGTGCTGCCATCATATGAAGATTCATCTTATCATCGCTCATCGCAAGTTTAATGTGTAATGAGCCTAATTCTTGTGGGTGCAAATTTATGTTGGCAGATTGAATACCTTGCCGATTAAACATAATAATTTGTTCTGTTAATGAATTTTGCCATTGCGTAGTATTTGCTTGCATCGACATATTTAGTGTTGCTGATGTCGTGCTAGCATTAGCTGACGGTAATAATGCATTTTGCCCATTGGCATGGGTTGTTAAAGCTGATTCGGGATTGATATGCAAAATCGCACCTTGATCGTCATTATTTATTATAAATGGTGTTTGATCTGCCATCGCTTTTTGCCTAATGTCGCTAGCATTTTGTGGATTATTCGTTGGATTAAAATGCGTATTACTCACATCATTTTTAATTCTTGTGGCTTTTTTATGCACCAGATCAGTGGCTATCGCTTGGTGATTGTCAGACAATGGCATGGCATCTGTTTGCTGTGTTGCTTTATTGATTAAATTCTCACTGTCATAAATAGAGGCCAGTAGCTGTGTTGGCTGATCATTAATTAACGTTTCTGACGATAAATTATCGAATACATCCGCCTCTAAAATGTCAGTGTTTAGAGGATTTGTTATCGATAAATTGGGCTTGTTTTTTGCCTCACTATTTTGTTCTGCGCTGACAACATCTTGTTTTTCTTGTTCAATAGTTTGTATATAAAAAGGATTGATAGCCATAATGATCATATCAGCATCATGATCTTCGTGCGTATCATCAATAACATTTAACTCAGCATTAATGATTTTTTTGCCTTGTTGGCTTTGCTTTTCACTCTGTTGCAATAATTGTTGAAAGCCATCACTATCACTTGCAATTACATCCGTTTCAACTGATTGTGATTGATGAGATGGGGTAAGATTTAAATCATTAATAAGATTAATATTCATTTAATACTCTCCTTGCTAGTTGTAGCTGTGCAAATTCATCAGTCAGTTTTTGTTGCAAACGGCTTTGTTGCTGTAACTGTTTTTTATATTGCTTGTCTAATAATGTTGTATAAGTGTTCAAGTTTTTTTGTGATTGATTAAGTTGATGGGTTATTTGCTTTTGCTTAACATCCAACGTTAACAATACTTTTTTTTGCTGTTCAATGCCTTTTTCAAGGGTTGAAATAAATGCATTAAAATTACTTAATTGGCATCCATTAATACCATGAGATAAGGCATTATTTAATTTTTGTTGGTACTCATCATAATAATCATTTAATACATTCAATTGTGATTGTGCATTACGATGATTTTCATGGGCTTTTTTTAACTTAAGTAAAGTGTCGTCTACCGATTTTTGCGCCAATTTTTTTAGTGTTAAAAAAGCAAATTGCCCAGAATTTTTATTTACCATTACTCAGTCCTAACTAGCTAATTTGGGTTCGACAATATTCACTAATTGTTGATAAGCATCTTGATAACTACAATGCTCATGAATTCCTTGCTGTAAAAATTTTTGCATAGCAGGAAACAGCATAATCGCTTTATCCAATAAAGGATCGGTGCCAGACACATAAGCACCAACATTAATCAAATCGCGATTTCGTTGAAAACTTGAAAATAACTGTTTAAACAACCTTGATTTTTTTTCATCCTCCGGCGCGGTAAGATCGGTCATCACTCGACTGATTGAGGCCTCGATATCAATAGCGGGGTAATGGCCAGACTCAGCAAGTGAGCGCGACAAAACAATATGCCCATCGAGTATGGCTCTAGCTGAATCGGCAATCGGATCTTGCTGATCATCACCTTCTGTCAATACCGTATAAAATGCCGTAATGGCGCCTTTTCCGCTTTCGTCATTGCCTGCTCTTTCAACCAAGGCGGGTAATTTTGCAAAAACCGAAGGTGGGTAACCTTTCGTTGCTGGTGGTTCTCCTATTGCTAACGCAATTTCACGTTGTGCCATGGCATAACGCGTTAAAGAGTCCATAATCAGTAACACATTAAACCCTTTATCGCGGAAATTTTCGGCGATTTTAGTCGCATAAGCAGCGCCTTGTAAGCGCAATAATGGCGAAACATCCGCTGGTGCGGCAACAACAACCGCTCGTGCTAATCCCTCTTCACCTAAAATATTTTCGATAAAATCTTTAACTTCTCGCCCCCGCTCACCGATTAACCCGACAACAATAATATCGGCTTGGGTGTAACGTGCCATCATGCCAAGTAAAACGCTTTTTCCAACGCCAGAACCAGCAAATAACCCCATCCGCTGTCCTTTACCAACCGTTAATAACGCGTTAATGGCTCTAACGCCAACATCAAGCACTTGGTGAACTGGCGTGCGCTGTAATGGGTTAATCGATTTATGAGATAATCCCCCAAACTCAATCTCTTCGGGTAACGGTTGACCATCTAACGGTTTACCCATAGCATCAACAACTCGCCCTAACAACCCCATTCCCATGGGTAATGCTTTATGACTAAAGTGCGCTAAATCATATTGCTTGGTATAAACACGAGCGCCTAATAAAATGCCGTCAGTGGATTCAAATGGCATTAAGTAAATTGTTTTATCATTAAAACCAACGACTTCACACTCAACGGCCTCAATTTGACCATTTGTTTGTCGCTCTACTAAACAATTAGATCCCAAAGGCAATTTTAATCCGACAGCTTCAAGAACCAATCCCGATGCCTTTACTAACCGCCCATATTGATGAATTAAAGGTAGCGATTGCAATTGATCTATACCTTGATTAATTTTGGCGACCCATTGAGCAGAAAACCGCATATTAATGATCATCTCCATGTAAACAATCCGATATCATTTGCCAATGGTCATTGATATTGGTGTCAATTTCGTTGGTATCTGTAAAAATTTTGCAGCCACCCACTTCAATGCTAGGATTGGCAATTAATTGGCAGTGATATTGTTGGTTGTCGTCATTAAGCATGGGCTCTAGCCATTGCAAATCGGCTGGATTAAGGTGCAACGGCATAGGTTCTGATAAAATTGAGCACTGCTCAACTAATGTTTGTATTGTGTGAATTAACTGTTTTTGTTTTATTTTAGCGAGGCTACCTACCGTCTTTTGTGCCGCAATTAACGCCAAATCAAACAATTTAGGTACAATTAATTCATCAATTTCATTAATTGATTGCTGAAAATTAGTGGCTAAACTGGCTATAGCATGAGCAGTTTTAAGCTTTTCTTCATTAAGTTGCTGTTCAATTTGCTCACGCCCTTGTTGTTGCCCAACAAGATACCCCTGCTCATAACCCGCTTGCTTACCTTCATTAAAGCCTTTCTCAAAGCCCTCATCGCGCCCTAAATTAAAACCTTCTTTATAAGCTTGTGCTTCTACTTCTTGCTTTAACTGTTCCCATGTTTTTTCAATAACACGAGGGTCAGGGCTAGCAGCGATTGATTCAAGATCAGGCTCAACCTGAAGCTTTATTTGATTATCCTCTACTTGCTCTGCCATCGTATTTTTGCTTGATTCAGATAGATCGGATAATGCCAAATCACGAAAGTTGAGCGGTTCCCAATTTAAGCTATCGGGCTGATTATACATATTCATCATCACCGCTAGTTAAAATCATTTCACCACTTTCGGCTAATCGACGCGCAATAGCCAAAATTTTCTTCTGTTCAGTTTCAACTTGTGATAATCGTACTGGCGGTCGATTTTCTAAGTCTTCACGTAAAATCGAAGCCGCACGCTGTGACATATTACTTAATAGTTTGTCACGTAATTCAACCGTTGCACCTTTCAATGCAATGATTAACATCTCATTATCGATTTCTTTAAGTAAGCGTTGGATACTTCGGTTATCCACTTCAACAAGATTTTCAAACAAGAACATTTCATCAATAATTTTTTGCGTTAATTCACCATCATAATCACGTAATGCATTAATAACTTGTTCTTCTTGTTGTGTTTTCATTAAGTTAATAATTTCTGCTGCGGTACGTACTCCACCTAAATTATTAAGTTTAATATTTTGTCCGTGTAATAAGGTTGATAGTGAAGTTGAAAGCAATTGAAGCGCTGAAGGCTCAACCCCCCCAAAGGTTGCAATACGTAACATAACATTGTTACGTAATTCATCATCAAATAAGTTTAGAATTTCTGCCGCTAAATCACGATTTAAATGAACAAGAATCGTTGCTATAATTTGAGGGTGCTCTTTCTTCACTAAGTCAACCGCTCTTGTTGCATCAACATAATTGAGCATTTCAAGACCATCGGTAGCTTCTTCTTGTTCAGTAGATAAAAGTTCATCAAGTAAACGTTCCGCTTTTTCACTACCCAGTGAACGCCCCAATATTGAGCGTAAATAACCATTGGGATCAGTATTTAAAACAGCGCACTCTTCAAGCGCCACTTGACACTCATTAAGTATGCCTTTCAACTGTTCTTGAGAAAACTGAGGCAACGACATCATCGCACTACTAATTTGTTGCACTTCTTTTTGGCTAAGATGTTGCATTACTTGCGCCGCCAGCCCTTCGCCTAATACCATTAAAATGGCAGCCGCTTTCTGAGATTCACTTAAAATCATTGGTTAGTGTCCTCCTTACTCATCCAGCTACGAATAATTAATGCCATTACACGAGGCTCTTTCTCAACAATTTTTCGTATGTGCTGTTGTTGTTGCATATTATCTTCAAACATTTTGTGTTGCTGTTTACTGTGTGCTTTATAATCTAATTTTTCTTCCGCTGATAACTCAATATCAGATGTTTGACCATTACTGTTAAGAAGCTGTCTTTGTAATTTTATCCAGAATGATCGTAATACCTTACGCCATAAAACCCATAAAATAGCAATATAAATTAAATATTTAACTGCATTTTTAACGGAGTCATAAAATTCATTTGTTTTCCAAAATGCGATATTTTCGTTGTCATCAAATAATTGATCAGTAAATTTCAAATTTGCAACCGTCAATGTATCGCCACGTAAATCAGAAAAGCCCATTGCTTGGCGTGCTAATGCTTCAATATTTTTCAGCTCATCGTTATCTAACTTTACCCATTGTTCTGTTATAGAAGATGACTTGCTGTCATCATCAGATTTATCCTCATCTGGCTCAATGGTGACAAATTTATAATTAACCAAAACAGCGACCGATAAACGTTTAACCCGTCCTTCAGGTATTTGGCTACGTATAACTTGTCTATTTACTTCAAAATTAACGGTATTATTCGATTGTAAGTTGTAAGGTTGTTGTTTATTATTTTTTTCAATCGATTCATCGTTTTCATCGATCGGTGCACTAGGTGTTGGTACAGGTTGATTAGATAACGCACCTGGCACCCCGCCAATACCATAGCTTGTTGCTGATTGATGATTTTCGACTTGCTGTTTACTACGAATGGTTTGATTCGCAATATTGCTATTAGGATCATACGTTTCTGATGTCGATTCTTGGCGACTAAAATCAACGTCCGCATTCACTTGTACCTTGACGTTATTTTTACCCAAAATAGGAATAATAATTTTTTCTACTCGCTCACGAACGCTGTTTTCAATCCGCTCACTAAACTCCAACTGCGCAACATTCGCACTTCTGTCACGATAGCTTTCACCAGTTAATAAATTGCCTCGCTGATCAATAATTGTGACTTTATCGGGCTGTAATTCTGGTACACTACTTGAAATCAAATGAATAATGCCATCAATTTGACCTTGCGATAATGAGCGACCTGGGAGTAATGTTAATGCCACTGACGCTGAAGGAAATTTGCGTTCTCTAACAAACAAAGAAGGTTTAGGCATAGCTAAATGCACTCGCGCATCATCAATACTACTAATGATAGCAATTGTTCTTGATAATTCGCCTTCTAAGGCGCGTTGATAATTAACTTGCTCATTGAATTGGCTCATACCAAAGCTTTCTTTATCAAGCAATTCAAAGCCAACTGCACCACCTTTAGGCAACCCTTGTTGGGCAATCCGTAAACGGGTATCGTAAACTTTATCTTCAGGAATTAAGATAGTTGTGCCAGAAGAGGAAAATTGATAAGGAATATTCATCTTATCAAGCTGGCTAATAATTTCGCCACCATCTTTATCATTCAAATGACTAAATAGAACTGCGTAAGGCTCATCTTTAGCCCATAAATAGACAAAACTCATCATTGCGATTGTAATTACACCCGCAATTAACAATGCCATTTTTTTGTTTTGTTTTAATTGATTAACAAAAGGTAATTTATTTAATATTGATTGACCTTTATTATTGACTGTTTGGCTAGTCATAGGCATCCTGATTCTAAACTATTTAGATTTACTCTGTGGTTTATTATCCATGTATTTAGAAAATTCAATGGCTAGAAAAGCGTGTAGTTTTCCCCTTACTTAAACCCTTTGGCTTTTTATTTTTATGATAAATTTAATGGCACATTGACAAAAAAACACAAGACGTAATTATCAACATGAATACAATCAATACGTTAAATTCAATTCAATTCGCTAGCTTAAATCAATTAACAGAAACTTCACAACAATCGACTATTTCTGATAAACAAAATTTTGATTTAGCGCTAAAAAACGCGTTAGATGGCATAAGTCAGCGACAAATACAAGCACATAATGACGCTAAAGCTTTCGAAATGGGCGATCCCAATACGTCATTAAATGAAGTGATGGTTAATATGCAAAAATCATCGGTTTCATTGCAGTTTGGCATTCAAGTGCGTAATAAACTGGTTGCCGCTTATCAAGAAATTATGAATATGAATGTTTAATTAATGGCATCGAATATCATTCTTATATCCTAAATTTTACTTTTACCGATAACCATTCATTCTGGTCTAAATGCGCTAATCAACGCACCACTCAATTCAAGTTTAAAATAAGCATCGCTCATATTTTTGATGCTTGTTTTGCTAGGCAATATATTATTTTTGCTATCAATTGATGACTCAAAAAACTTTACCATTTTTACTCTACTATTTAAAAAAATAGCGACATAATGCGATTATTTAATAAAAAACAACCAATGAAATACAACCAATGAAATACATAAAGGATTCAACGTGATAATATTCAAACAACAATATTATTCACTAGTCTATTACTTAGCATAGTATCAATCAATCGCCCTGAAAAAAATTAACTATTGGCAGCAGCATCCAAACCAACAATGCCAATGGCACGGTTATCTTTTATGGAAAAGAAGAAGATAATCAAACAAAAAACGGTTTATTTTCAATAGACATGTTTGTTAAAACGAGTTGGATAGAAGGATTGGCTTGCGCTTTATCTGATACATAAAACTCAAACCAATTCGTTTACAAATTTACATTAATCTTGCCACTTCTTGATAGTTATCGATTTTGTTTTGATAATCAACATGCTCGCCGATCATCTTTCTCAGCTGAGCATGACGCGTAATAATCAATTGAGTTAATTGTTGTTGATAACTTAAAATGTTTTTTATATACATCTGAATGATATCGCGATGCTGTTTTGGCAATGTATCCATGCTAGTAAAATCGCCTGTTATTATAAGATTTTCAGACAATTGTTGATATTTTGCCTGCCAACTGACTAATGATTCCCAATGTTCATCGTGTGCATTAATCAACATTTGTTCAACGACATAATTCAATTGTTCATATTGTTCTAATAATTTATTTCCTTGCATAAGCATCCTTTTTTATTTTGCAATTTCACGCCAAGATTCGGCAATATTGTTTAACAGGTCATAACAAGTTTGTAGCTTTTCGTTATCATTATGTAAATTAGCTAAAACTAACTGTTGGCTAATATAGTGATAGAGACGATCTAAATTTTCGGCAATTTCTCCCCCCTTTTCTAAATCTAGACAGCTTTTAAGCCCATTATCAACAATATTAATCGCTTTAGAAATGGCATTACCTTTACCGACAATATTGCCTTTTTGAATATACAAGCTAGCTAATTTAATTGCGTTAAGCGCACCATCAAACAATAATACGATCAATTGATGAGGCGATGCTTGGCTAACACGCGTTTCTAAATTCACTTGCTCATAGGCCTTAGAACCTAATTGATACATTATTTACCCCCTATTTTTTTAAATTTGCCATCATGTCAAATTGGGTTGTTAAATAATTACTCATACTATCTAACTCGTTAATTAAAATATCTAATTTGGTAAATTGCACCCGATAACGTTCAATAGTTTGTTCAATAGAGTTGCTCACTTGTTCATGGCGTTTCTCTAATGATTTTAAGGTAGAATTTAACCCATTAGTTGCTGAATCAATCATGCCATCGCTATCAATAAATCCACTCACTTTTGCAAAAACTTCGTTAGCAATACCCGTTTTTTCACCATCACCAGTAAATAATATCATTACCGCATCGCTGTTTTCATTGAGTGCTTTTTTCAGCTCATTTTCTTTGATCGTTAACTGGCCACTTTTGTCCATATTGATGCCTATTTGCGACAAAACAGCAAATTCGCCTGATTGCCCTTTGGCAAAGATTGAACGAATACTTTGATCTATATTACGTAACGTTGAATCACCAATAAGTGGACCATTACTACTGTTTAATTCTTTTGAATTTGTATCTTCTGCAGTAAACTTAGTTAATGATGAAATCGTTGTTTGTAATTGATTAAATGCATCTACCCATTCTTTTATGGCCTCTTCCGCTTTTTCATGATCAGCCGTTATAGCAAGGTTTTGGCTAGTTGGTGTAGTCTGTTTTAAGGTAATATCAACACCAGCAATAACATCCTTAACCGTATTAGACCCACTGGTTATTGCAATACCATTAAACGAAAATTTAGCATCTTGCGCTTTTTCTACTTCGATCATGTGGCTATTATTCGCCTGATGAATATCAAAACCGATAATATTGTTTAGCTGATCATCATCTGATGAAATAGACGTGATGGCTTGTTGTTCACCTGTTTCTTTCGAGGTAATCACTAATTGGTAGCTATCAGTGCCCGAACGGACAATTGCTGCATTCATTGTTGAAGGGCTTGTTGTGCCATCTTCATTAATCACTTGAGCATTATTAATAGCATTAGCTATGGATTCTAAGGATGTTTCATCTTGAGATAGCGTGACATTAAGCTTATTGCCATTTGCTTGTTCAATGGTAATAGTTCGGGTTTGATTATCATTGCCTAATTTGGCGTTTTTATCATTGATTGTTGATGTTGCAATACGATGAGATGACGCTAATTGATCAACACTAACAGGATAATTACCCAATGCGGCTTTACTATTAGCATTCACCGAAAAATAATTATCATTGCCTGTCACAGATCGACCTTCAAATAAGTCCTTTTTTTGAAGTTTTGCTGTGGCGGTATTAAACGTTGTTAACGCACTTTTTAACTTACCAAAACCGCTGATTTTTGCATTAATCGCTTTTTGTTGCGTTACAATTGGTGTTAGGCGCGTTTTTTCGGCGGCTTCTAATTGATTTAAAATTTCATTAAGATCGATTCCCGAACCTATTCCTAATGCACTCATTGCCATGACTTAGTCTACCTATAACAATTATTCAATATTGTTTATATCGGCTAACTTTTTAAAAAATTTAGCTAGCAACACAACATTTATTTTATGTATAGGATTATTGTTGTTCTTTCGTTAAAAAAAAGGTGGATTTAAAATTTATTTAAAAAAATAACACCATGATTTATATCGAAATATAAAGATAATTTAAAGCTAAATGGCTTTTTTGAAAAAAGATAATCATTAAAAATATTAAAGTTCCCTAATTTGTTACCGATAAGTAATTTATCAGCAAGGATATTGAATTTTATTTCAATATATCGTTGGTTTTACTATTCATATTAACGGAGATAAAAATGGCTCAAGTAATTAATACTAATACAATGTCTTTAATGGCAAAAAATAACCTTAACAATTCTCAAAGCGTTCTTAGCACATCTATTGAGCGTCTTTCATCTGGTATGCGTATTAATAGCGCAAAAGACGATGCAGCAGGCCAAGCAATTGCTAACCGTTTTTCATCAAACATTAAAGGCTTAACGCAAGCGGCACGTAATGCAAATGATGGTATCTCTCTTGCGCAAACTACTGAAGGTGCGTTAAACGAAATCAACAACAACGTACAACGTATTCGTGAATTAACCGTTCAAGCAGCCAATGGTACCAACTCTGAAAGCGATTTAGTATCAATTCAAAATGAAATCGATCAACGTTTAGATGAAATCGATCGTGTTTCTAAACAAACTGATTTCAACGGCTCTAAAGTATTATCAGAAGATAAAACGCTTAAAATTCAAGTGGGTGCAAACGATGGTGAAACTATTGAAATCCATTTGAAAAAAATTGATAGTACTGAACTTGGTTTAAATGGATTTAAAATTTCAGGTGAAGACCTAACCGCAGATCCATTAAAAACAATTGATGAAGCATTATCAAAAATTGATGCTTTACGTGGTCAACTTGGTGCGGTACAAAACCGTTTCGAATCAACAGTAAACAACATCAATAATACTGTAAACAACTTAAGTTCTGCGCGTAGCCGTATTGAAGATGCTGATTATGCAACAGAAGTTTCAAACATGACTCGTGGTCAAATCTTGCAACAAGCAGGTACTTCAGTACTAGCTCAAGCTAACCAAGTACCACAATCAGTACTTTCTTTATTACAATAATTGTAATTACCCATTTTTGATCATTCAAACTTTACACATAGTCATAACAGTATTTTTATAATGCTGTTATGGCTAATAATTATAATTAACTATTTTTTCGCCCTTTATTCTGCCCATTAAATTCATTAACTATCGTCATAATACTATTCGGCATTTTTCTTAACATTGGTTCAAAAAATGGATGATAGCTTATATAACTCATATGGTGTAATAAACCAAATCGATTGGAAACAATATATTCATTTGGTACGTAATGAAGCTTTGAAATTAGCAGTTCGTTTGCCGACTACCGTTGAGCTAGACGATTTATTACAAGTTGGCTATATCGGTTTATTAGACACAATCAAACGTTATGATGCCACTCAAGGTAATACTTTTGCAACCTTTGCCATTCCAAGGATACAAGGGGCAATGTTAGATGAACTACGTAGCCGAGATTGGTTACCAAGACAAACTCGCAAAAAAATAAAAGATGTCACAGCGGCAATCAATGAATTAGAGAAAACATTAGGCGTCGCTCCTAACGATCATCAGATTGCCGAATATTTGCAATTATCCCTTACTGAATATCATAAAATTTTATTAGATTCGAATTATAGCCAGATAGGCTCATTTGATGAGATCCAACTAAAGTTAGGCGATAACATTGATGCCATCATTGAGCATGGCGAGGATAATAATCCTTTTTCGGCAATTATCAGCGATGAAAATTACACCATCATTAACCAACAAATTGAAAATCTACCAGAAAAGGAAAAACTTGTCCTAGCACTTTATTACCAAGAAGATCTTAATTTAAAAGAGATTGGTAAGGTAATGAATATTAGTGAATCAAGAGTAAGCCAATTGCATAGCCAAGCAATAAAAAGAATACAAAGTAAAGTTTCCTGTTAGAAAAAATAGAAAAATAAGTTAAATAAATCGAAATCAATCGAAAATAAATTGAAATTATTTTTTTATTGACCTTTCGCGTTTAAAAATGTAACTTTAGGCGCAGAAAAAAATATTTAACTTTAATTTTACTAATTTTCGTTTTTTTATGCGAAAAACAGATATAGGTTGGTGACTAAATTGGGAAACACACTAGATGACGATATTCTTAAATGTATACATCATTTAAATCTTTCAACACTACTGTTAAGCCAGCGTATGCTTGAGAAAGATAAAGTAATGGCAATGTATCGATTAGGTATTGATGAACAAACCGCTGACATACTTAGCCATTTAAGTACTGCTCAGATGTTAGTTTTATCCGAAACCAATCAGCTCATATTTCAGCTAAGATTTGAAAATGCAGAAATGATGAAAAAACTAACAGAAGAATCCCGCGTCAGAGATATAAAACAGATGCATACAGGGATTCTTTTATCAAGTTTGCTATTAGATTCAATCAATAAGTAGCTAAGGAATGACGATGACAGGTACAAGTATTATTCAAAAATATAAAGAAACCCAACTCGCTATCAAATTGATTTCCCTTGGTGGCAGAATTCAAATGTTAGAAAGCGAAACGAATTTAAGCCGAAACAAACTGATAAAACTGTATAAAGAGATTCAAGGGTGCCCACCGCCTAAAGGTTTATTGCCTTTTTCGACATCGTGGTTTATGACATGGGAACCGAATATTCATGCCAGTATATTTTATAATGCTTATGCGTTTTTAGTGAGAAATGGGCTCAAGTCAGGCATTCAAACTATTTTAAAAGCTTATCAACTTTATTTAGAGCAATGTCAATGTTCGCATAAAGAAGAACCTGTTTTAGGGCTGACTAGAGCTTGGATTTTAGTCAAATTTGTTGAAAAAAAGGTGATGCAACAATCCTGTTGCACCGAATGCCGTGGGCTTTTTATTACTCATGCTTATCATCCGCGAAATACTTTTACTTGTAGCTTATGTCAACCACCGTCAAGAGCAGATAAAAATAATAAAACTCAAAAAGAAAATGACGAAAGATGCATGAAAGTGTTATCAAGACCAAGTTATTTAAATTCATCAACGACCAGACAGATCACTGCTTAAATAAGTATTAAAAATAAGTATTAAAGCAATTTAGCTGTTATTTTATGGAGAAAGAAGAAAACCAATGCTAATCATTATAGGTTATATTGTCGTTATCGCCTCGGCACTACTTGGTTATGTGCTAAGTGGCGGTTATTTAGCCGTACTGTTTCAACCACTCGAATTGTTAATTATTGGAGGCGCAGCCGTTGGTGCTTTTATTGTTAGTAATGAAATGAAAGTCATCAAAGCCACACTACAATCTTTAGGACAACTATTTAAAACCTCTAAATATAATAAAGCGCTTTATTTAACATTAATTAATTTAATGTACAGCGTATTAACGAAGATCCGACAAAGTGGAGGATTATCCATTGAGGCTGATATTGATAATCCACATGAAAGTGAATTATTTAAAGCCTATCCACAGATTTTAGCTAACCCTAGAATTTGCGACTTTATCACTGATTATTTACGACTTATGATTAGTAGCAATATGGATGTATTTGAGATCGAAACACTCATGAGCGAAGAAATTGAAACCTTCGTTCATGAACTGGAAAAACCCGTTGATGCCATTTCAAGTATTGGTGATGGTTTACCGGCATTTGGTATTGTTGCCGCGGTCATGGGCGTTATTAATACCTTAGCGCAAGCAGATCGACCAGCAAGTGAACTTGGTGAACTTATTGCCCATGCGATGGTGGGGACTTTTTTAGGGATCTTACTTGCCTATGGTTTCGTGTCACCACTAGCTGCCTTATTGAAGCAAAGAAACGCTGGCGCGGTTAAAATGTTAGAGTGCACCAAAGTGATTCTTCTTGCCAGTATGCATGATTATGCCCCTCAAATTTGTATTGAATTTGGACGCAAAACACTTTTCTCTCATGAAAGACCGTCATTTTTTGAATTAGAACAATACATACAAGAAGTTAAAGACAAAAACACGAATCAAAATGAAAATAATTAATAATGAAAGATAAGTCTGTAAGAATAATTGTCAAAAAAAAATCGGGGCACGGCGGTGGGCATCACGGCGGTTCGTGGAAAATCGCTTACGCCGACTTTATGACCGCAATGATGGCGCTATTTTTAGTTATGTGGCTAATTTCTACATCAACGCCACAAGAATTAAAAGGTATTGCTGAATACTTCAGAACGCCCTTAATTCTTGGCTACAATGGTGGGAAAAACCTTAGCGACAGTGAAAGCCCGATTCCTGGTGGTGGCGATGATGTGAGTAAGCAAATTGGCGAAGAAAAAACCCATATGTTAAATGCATCACAAAATGAATATGAGCAGCTACATATTGAAAGAAATCTACTTCTTGAAGCTGCACGTAAAATTTATGAAACGTTTGAAATAGATAATCGCCTTAAAAGCTTAGCGCCTAATCTTATTATTGAATTAACTGAACTCGGATTACGGATTCAAATTTTAGCTTCCGATGATAAACCCATGTTTGGTGTTGGTAGCACATCCATTGATCCCAATATGCAAGAAATCTTGCACGCACTGGCGCCTATTATTAATTCATTACCAAATAAAATCACTTTATCTGGCCATACCGATGAGCGGCAATATATAACAGGGGATCGTGGCTATAGTAATTGGGAATTATCAGCAGATAGAGCCAATGCATCAAGAAGAGAACTCATTGCTGGTGGCTTAGATTCCAATAAGATTATTCGCATTATTGCGTTAGCTGATACAGTAAGCCTAAACAATCCAAACTATAGCAAAGATGCTAATCGTCGCATTAGTATCTTAATTTTGAATAAAAATGCCCAACAATATATTGAAAATGAAAATAACATGACAGGTACCGATTTTTTAAAACAATCAAAAACCATTAGCGAGCAATAATCAAATAATCAAATAGTCAAATAATTTCAAAAATAAAAACACATTATTTTTTGGATAGTGAAATCAGACAAACTATCCATTAATGAGTTGAAAAAATCATTAAAGTTTTGAGAAATTGCGCCGATATAGAAGACAGCCCTTTCTTTTAATAATCACATTATTAACTGAAACTATATATTATATTTAGGAGTTTTTATGACAAATTCATTGATGAATACGGGAATTAGTGGATTAAATGCAGCGCAAAATATGCTTAATGTGATCAGTAATAATATTAGTAATGCCCATACAATCGGTTACAATCGCCAACAGCAAGTTTTACGTCAAGCAAATGGAACTCAACATAGTTTTGGTTTTGTGGGTAATGGTGTTTCAGTATCATCAGTTAATCGCGCCTTTAACCATTTTGTTGTAGGACAGCTACGTCAATCACAATCACAAGATGGGTCGATTAAAGCTTATTATAATGAATTATCAAAGGTAGATAATTTATTAGCCGAAAATGATAATAGCATTTCATCACAACTCAATAACCTCTTTGCAAGCTTAAATAAGCTTGCTTCAAATGCGGGTGATGCTGCGACCAAGCAAACTGTTATTAGCGATCTAACCTCATTGACGAATCAATTTAATAAAACAGAAAAAAACCTAAAAAATCAAATTGCTAATGTCAATACCGAGTTAAGCAGTAATATTGATAAGGTTAATACCTATACTCAGCAAATCGCCGAACTTAATCAAAAGATTTCACACTTACAGGCGGTGGGAAATGGACTTGAACCCAATGCATTGCTTGACCAACGCGATCAATTGGTTAATGAGTTAAGCGAAATCGTTGGCATAACCGTTACCGAACAAAATGGGCAATATAACCTTTCACTGGCTAATGGCTTGAATTTAGTCCAAGGCTCTTCAATTAACCTATTATCGGTACAACCATCGCAAGACGATCCTACATTAAATACCATTATTTATACGCATCATTCAGGAGCAACACAAGAACTGACTAGCCAAAATATTACATCAGGCACATTAAACGGATTATTAACTTTTCGTGACGGGCCATTAACTGAAGCTCGTAATCAATTAGGTTTAATTGCCCTAAATTTGGCAGAACGTTTTAATGAAGTGCATATGTCAGGCGTTGATATTAATGGTAATCAGGGTGAAAAGTTATTTGACTACAATCACCCTAGTTGTATCACTAATATAAAAAATCAAGGTAATGCCTCGGCAAAAATCGAATTTAACTCAGTTTGCGACGTAAAAGCTTCTGATTATAAAATTGAATTTGATGGTGACAATTGGGTTGTTACCCGATTATCTGATAATAAACAAATCACTCCAGAAATTGAAGATGGTAAGTTAATTTTTGATGGGCTTTGTATTGAGATCAATGGCAATGCAATGCCTGGTGACTCGTTTATGATAAAACCTGTTGCCGATGTTGCCTCATCATTACAATTACAAGTCAAAGACGTTAATAAACTCGCAACGGGTATTAATGATGAAGAAAATGGCGCAGGTGATAATCGTAATGTTGCCAAATTACTAGAAATTCAAAATGAAAAACTGGTTAATGGTACAACAACCTTAAAAAGTGCTTATACAAGTTTAGTCAATTATATTGGCAGTGAAACCCAAACGGCTAAAATATCTGCCCAATCAAGCAAAAATATTACTCAGCAAATTTATGAACAAAATCAATCTATATCCGGAGTGAATATTGAAGAAGAATATATCTCTATGCAGGTATATATGCAGTATTACCAAGCTAATGCAAAAGTGATAGATGCGGCAACAACAATATTTGATACCATTTTAGGTTTAACTAAATGATAAAAGGATAAAAAATGCGCCTTAGTACAAACTCACTTTATCAAAAAAACTTACAAAGTATTTTAAATACCAATAGCCGATGGCAAAAATCTGGTTTGCATTTAGCCACGGGCAAAAAGATCTTATCGCCGTCTGACGATCCGATGGGCGCATCACAATCATTGATAATAAAACAGGCTCAAGCGCAAAATGAACAGTTTCAAGCAACCCGTGAAAGCGCCGATAAATTACTTAGCCGTCAAGAAACAATTTTAGCGGAAACCAATACCGTTATTCAAACAATTCAAGAAACATTGGTTTATGCAGCAAACGAAACATTAAATGAAGAAAACAGATTAGATCTTGCCAACAAATTACAAGTTTTAAAAGATCAACTGTTATCATTAGCCAACTCAAAAGATACTAATGGCAACTATCTTTTTGCTGGCAAGAAAAACGACACCCCACCTTTTGTTGTAAACGAATCTGGCGAAGTAAGTTACGTAGGCGGCACAACATCGGTTAACGTTTTTATTGATGACTCACGAGAAATCGCACTCAGTTTTACAGGCATTGAAGTATTCATGACGGGAGCAAATGTAAAACAAGCTGATGGAACCCCCGCCGAAAGTAATATTTTTGCAAGCATAGATTATGCAATTGAAGCGTTAAAAATGGATTTAGACTATGACAATGAAGAGACTGTCCAACAATTTAGGGATGGATTATCAAAGGCTCACAACGGAATAGATAATTCTTTTAATAACATCTCAACGCTTAGGGCGCAAGGCGGATCGGTATTGTCTGAAGTTGATAGACTATTAGCACTAGGTAAAACACTGGATATTGAATTTCAAACTCAAATTAGCCAACTTGAAGATGTTGACTGGTACGAAACAATTTCAGAATATGTCATGCTACAAGCTAATTTACAAGCGGCGCAATATACCTTTATGACCATGCAAAATATGTCACTGTTTCAAATGAAATAAAGTGTAGAAAACACCGAGTTGTTTACACTTCATAATTAAAATAATTCACTAAAAACGCATAAGGCATTTTATCAAAAATCGCTTTATGCGCTCACCTTATTATATTAATCAGTTAATCTTCACGCCCTATCTTTATAACCGCTAAATATTTACAGATCATATCTTATGATTAAATGGCATATTACACTTTTTACTTTCTCTCGGTTGTTTGAATGAGTTTGCTATTTATATAAGGATTTTATGTAAGCATTATCCCTCCTATTTTATTAGGGCAAAAATACAATCATTTTTGTAAAAAATATTCAGGAATCTATACCGTTTCAGCATGAAATCATTTTAAATTTAAGGGATTAATAAATTATTATTCATAAAGCATCAAATGGCTTAAATCCCTTATTCAGCCAAAGCGTTAAACGGTTATCACTGACTGATTTAACTAATATAAACAATTAATATTAAACACTATTTATTTAACAATTTAAAAAAAAGATTAAATTTTACACTAAAACAGTGTATACTTTTTGGCTGAATTGTCTGTTGTTTGCACTCAGTCATGCTGAGTATAAAATGAAATAATAACTAAAATAAAAATAAACGGAATAAATTATGAGGAATAATAGGAGAGCAAAACATGTCGAATGAACTTAATCGCCTTATGGGTCAACTCGGTGGCGAGTTTAGCCATTTAATGGCCGGTTTAGGGGGCGTTAGTCACAACCGCTATACCTTAACCGTTGA
>NZ_LZGV01000050.1:0-6152 GCF_001690265.1 Gilliamella sp. HK2 | reverse complement strand
TCTCAATTTAATTGGTAAATGGTACAATATCAGCCTAATTTTGTATTAGTTCATAGTTTAGGAATAAAATTGATGAAAAAAGACATCCACCAGCAGCGTATTTTAATTCTTGATTTTGGTTCGCAAGTTACCCAATTAATTGCTCGCAGAATTCGTGAAATTGGTGTGTATTGTGAACTTTGGCCATGGGATGTGTCAGAAGAAAAAATTAAAAAATTCAATCCTAAAGGTATCATTTTATCCGGTGGACCAGAAAGCACTACCGAGCAAAATAGCCCACGAGCACCTGAATATGTTTTTAATGCTGGCGTACCTGTACTTGGGATCTGTTATGGTATGCAAACGATGGCAATTCAAGTAGGGCAGGGGGGACAAGTTACCGCTTCTAATCAGCGTGAATTTGGTTATGCAAAAGTTGATCTTGTTGCAAAATCTAAATTAACTGAAGGCATTTTAGATAGTATAAGCGATGCGGGTACTGAGCAACTTGATGTTTGGATGAGTCATGGTGATAAAGTCACATCATTACCCGATACTTTTACCTTAATCGGTCAAACAGAAACTTGCCCATATGCGATTATGGCAAATGATGAAAAACAGTTTTATGGTGTGCAATTCCATCCAGAAGTCACTCATACAGTGAAAGGCTTTGAACTATTGCAACGTTTTGTAATTGATATTTGCCATTGTGAAAAATTATGGACGCCATCTTCAATTATTACCGATGCGGTAGAGCGTATAAAAGAGAAAGTTGGCAAAGATAAAGTACTACTAGGCTTATCTGGCGGTGTTGATTCATCCGTTACTGCGTTATTATTACACCAAGCAATAGGTGATCAGTTAACGTGTGTTTTTGTTGATCATGGTTTATTACGTTTAAATGAAGCACAACAAGTAATGGACATGTTTGGCGATAAATTTGGTTTGAATATTATCGCGGTTAATGCTGAAGATCGTTTTATGACTGCATTAAAAGGCGAAGTCGATCCTGAAGCTAAACGTAAAATTATTGGCCGCGAATTTGTTGCTGTATTTGATGAAGAAGCAGCAAAATTAAAAGATGTAAAATGGCTGGCTCAAGGCACTATCTATCCTGATGTTATTGAATCGGCCGCTGCTGATACTGGTAAAGCCCATGTGATCAAATCACATCATAATGTTGGTGGCTTACCTGAAGATATGAAAATGGGCTTAGTTGAACCCCTACGAGAATTATTTAAAGATGAAGTACGTAAAGTGGGCTTAGAACTGGGCTTGCCTTATGATATGCTTTATCGCCACCCATTCCCAGGCCCAGGTCTTGGCGTTCGCGTGCTTGGTGAAGTTAAAAAAGAGTATTGTGACTTATTACGCAAGGCCGATGCTATCTTTATTGAAGAACTTTACAAAGCCGAGTTATATCATAAAGTAAGTCAAGCATTTACCGTATTTCTACCAGTACGTTCGGTTGGCGTAATGGGTGACGGTCGCAAATACGACTGGGTTGTTTCACTGCGTGCTGTTGAAACTATCGACTTTATGACAGCTCATTGGGCTCATTTACCTTATGACTTCTTAGGGCGCGTATCAAACCGTATTATCAACGAAGTCAACGGCATATCGCGTGTTGTATATGATATAAGTGGAAAGCCTCCTGCGACGATAGAGTGGGAGTAATCGCAATCCGTCTTATAGGATCTCATATAAGCTTTTGTATCACAACTAAGCCTTGAAAAACAAGGCTTTTTAATCTCTATTAGTCTCACCTCGTCTCATTTAAGCTTATCTTTTTTGACGGTAATGTTGATAGTATTAACGTTTTGATATAAAACATCTTATCAAAAGTACCGACAATGCTGATGGTATCGAAGTGTTTTATGTTAACAGAAACAAAGCTAAAATGAATAAAATCCAAAGATAAGTAGTATAAAATTCCAGATCCTGACTTATTTGTATGTTGCAGTATTAAAAAACGGCGACAATAGCATTTCGTTATGATTATCGAATTAACGAAAGAAGAGAAATAATAACGTTTGGAAAACAGGGTGAAATTTTACTATCTGAAGCTATAGATAAATTACTAGAAACTAAAAAATATTGGCTAATAATATTTCTCTACGAGGGAAAAGCAGCTTAGAAAACATTCATTGAATAATGACGTGTTTGGTTATTGACTAGAACGTTGGTTTGCGGATGTTGATTATGCAGATAGAACGCGTGATGTTACTAGCGAGATAATTAATAGAGATGTTGCACAAAAATTCGAAAAGTTATTATTGTCGAAAATAACGCCTGATGTATTACGGTAATATTGTGAGAAGTTAAAAGCAAGAGCACCAGTTACGGCAGTAAGAACGCATGTATTGGTACGTTTTACATAAGTAAAAGCTCAAGGTACTAATTATAAAAAATCCCTCCGAACATGTGAAATAGGCGTTAATAACTACTTTTTCCCCTAGAGATAAAGCTCTGACCAAACAAGAGATAGGTATGTTTTTTATACTCCAAAAGTTAGTCATATGTTATTTCTGTAAAAAATAACATTAAAATTAATAATACTAACAATGGTACAAAAGAACAAAATTGTTGATGAAAAATGAGGTGAAATAGATTGTAAAAATGCAAAATGGACTATATTCTGGAAGCAAGTCAGTAAGGGGATAGTAGCCCTCATATTGTTTATTTATCAAGACAAGAACTAGATTTATTTATGCAAGTACATCTGGGTTTGATGTAAGTTTTAATTATGTAGTAAAAACGAGTTAGTTTATATCTCTAGTAATGTTTTTGAAATTTAATAATTAAAGGAGTGTTTATGAGTATCGAACAAATGGTTCATTATCAATCAAAATTATCTTATGAGTTAGATTCAGCAGATTTGTTTTCTGCAATTAGTAAAAAAGAAAATATTGTAATTATAGATGCAAGATCTCCGCTCTCATATAAAAAAGAGCATATTCCTAATGCTATTAATTTGTGGCATAAAGATATTTCATTTAACACTACTGATAATTTAGAAAAATCTAAAATATATATTTGTTATTGTGATGGGATTGGATGTAACGCTTCTACAAAAGCTTGTTTGAAATTATTAACTTTAGGATTTAATGTCAAAGAATTGATGGGTGGGTTGGATTGGTGGAAAAGAGATGGTTTTGCTACTGAAGGCGATGAACCTCAATCTGGAACGGAAATTAATTGTGGTTGTTAAGTTATAATGGAAAAAAGACCCTATCCTCAATTTTGTGTATTTGCCTATTTTTAACATACTCTAATATATAAAAAATAGGTAAATAAAAAATGGATGAAAAAAATTAAGAGAGTTAACGGTTGAGCCCGCTAAAAACATACAAACTCAGGTAATAGTCATTGTAATGGCTATAGTAAAAAACATCAAACGGATATGTGACGTTGATATCTAGCCTATCTTGAGATCAAAGGTGACCGATGCGGTTAAAAAGAAAGTAATTGATTGGCAAAATAGACCGTTGGGTACGCTTTATCCTATTGTTTACTTAGGCTGTATTGTGGTCAAAGTCAGACAAAATGACAGTATTATCAATAAATAGATTATTCCGTATAAGCAATAGCTCAAATAAATTATATAAAACATAATAAATGCATATATTATTACAGCTAAAGCGTATAATTTTTTATCATCCTGAATTTCCGATAGCGAAATTAGCGCAGCTAATATAAAAGATAAATTAAATGTAATTACCTCCTAAAATAGTACAGCAAAAAGTAGAAAATTCTCTATGATAAAAGTAAAAGGGGATTTTAAGATGAAAAAATGATTGAAAATCAAATCTTATCTATTTTAAAAGAAACTGATGCTGAAAACCGTAAGATTAACAGATATTTGCTGAGCTAAGCTTAAAATCACAGCTCTAGGAAGAAATCATGCCCAAAAAGGAACGTAAAAGATGGGCACAGAACTACAACAAAATCATTCTGTTATTATTACTATGTGTTGTGTTATTGCTAACTTAAACCGTTGTGCTTACTATTACAACTTAAGTTACCGGATGATTCGATGATTATGTCAGTGCTAAGTCCTATCATGGATAAGCATTTAAGCTGGGGCATTCCTAAATGCTTTAATCGAATAAGAAAGCAGGGATATCAATAGAGCCATAAACGTATTTATCGAGTGTATTATTAGTTGAAACTCAATATTTAGGGTTAAACGTAAAAAACGTATATCCCTATGAACACCATAAAAGCTATTGATTCCTAATAAACAAGGGGGGAGTGTTGGTCAATGGATTTTATGAGTGACAGTAGCGGTAATCAACGTCGCTTTAGGACATTCAATGTCATTGATGACCTTAATCGTGTTTACAGGAAAAACTCTATAAACTAGGGTAAATCACATGATATAGCCATTGATTCTATCTAACTCGGTAGTCTTTCAAAATGGCTATATTGAACGATTTAATCGTACCTATCGCACTGAAGTACTCGATTTATCTCTTTTTAACAACTTAACGTAAGCTAGGAGAATAACCGAAGAGGAGTTAACAATTTATAATACCGAAAGGCAGCATGAAACATTAAATAACATGATACCGATTGAATATAAAAAACTAAAACAGGTAGCTTAATTTTCTACATAAAATGATTAAAACAGAACACGATAAGTAATAATAGAATAATGAGGTAAATAGGATATAAAAAAACAAACATTGATGTTAACTGTAAATCTTATGGTTAAAAGGATAAACTACCCCTAGCACAGCGCCCTAAAACACACCAATAAAAAACTTCAATAAAATCAATGGTTTTTCTGACTAATTTTTAACAAATAAACAAAATAGCATAAGCGTGCTTTTCTTATTTGGATATAAAAAAATATTACTAGCAAGGCGCACAAACCAATTTAAGTTCACAATTCACATCTATAATTATAGAATTTAGTGGCAGCATTAACTGTCACTAGAACCACATATTGAACAATCGATTGTTAAGTTACTTTTTGAATATCAAATTAGATTGGGATTTTTATTGCTAATGCTCTCACCCTGTTAAAAGCAATGAGAGCATTATATTCGGCATTTATTAAGCAACGCCAGGAATGGTGAAATCCATAATGAGTAATAACGTTGGTAAAATAAAAATAGATAAAACTGTTGATACAAAGAAAATACTTGACGCTTGTTCTTGCTCGACATTCCAATTATAAGCCAAAATAACAGCCGTTGATGCCGTTGGCATTGCTAATAAAAAGACCAGTTCTTCAGCTTCCATACCGGTAATACCAAATAAATACACAGAAATAAGCGCCACTACAGGTGTAATAAAACTTTTCAATATCACATTGATCATTAATGGTTTAGATAATGTTAATTTAACACCATGAATACCAACACCAACTGCAATAAGCGAAATAAAGTTACAAGCATTAGACATAATATCAAAGGTATTAAACACAAAATGAGGTAACCATTTTGTGCCATCGGTAACACTCACAATTAACCCTAAAATAACTGCTAAAAACATTGGCTTCATCAGTGAGTTTTTGACTGCACTAAATATCATATCACCAGTTACCTTACCACCAGACATTTTGGTATCACATAGCTCTAACAGAAATATTGTCATTGGAATCAATGATAACGCCACAACAAAATTAGCAATCGCAACTGAAATAGTAGAAGCCGCACCTAACATCAACGTTAAGAAAGGTACCCCCATTCCCCCCATGTTCGGAAAGCAGCACAACATAGTATTCATAGCCGTTGACTTTAAATCTTTATGTAATATGTACTTATTGGTTAAAAAACAAATTATCCATAAAAATGACATAGTACAGAAAAACGCAAACATCCAAATACCATTAAATATTTGCGAAGGTTTAGCATGCGAAGTATGCACAAAAAGTAACGCTGGGAAGACAAAGTTTGAGACAAGCCCTGATAATAATTTTTTAGCATCTTTTGTAAAGATCCCTTGTTGTACACATAACCAACCAAGAAAAATTAATAAAAAAACTGGAAGACAAGAACTTACAACTTGCCCAATTGCAGACCAGATTAGATTCATTTTTTAAAACTCCTAAAATAATATTACTTAAAATACAAATTCGGTAATTGGCCGGTAACTTCAGATTAGACATTATATTTATAAAACCGAAGTAAAATAACTGAGTAACAAAATCAAATATTTTTTAT
>NZ_LZGV01000049.1:0-685 GCF_001690265.1 Gilliamella sp. HK2 | reverse complement strand
CTGAACATCAAATCGTAGCTATTTTAAAAGAAGCTGAAGCAGGTATTCCTGTCAAGGAACTCTGTCGTAAATATGGCATGGGTAATTCAACTTTTTATAAATGGCGGGAAAAATATGGCGGTATGGAAACGTCGGATATCAAACGCTTAAAGGAGCTTGAGGCTGAAAACCGCAAGCTTAAGCAGATGTTTGCCGAACTGAGCTTAAAATCCCAGCTTCAGGAAGAAATCATAAAAAAGCTTTAGTGCCAACTGGGGCACGTAAAACGTGGGCACAGCAACTACAACAAAATCATTCGGTTACTATTGCTATGAGTTGTGCCATTGTTGGCTTAAGCCGCTGTGCTTACTATTATCAAGCTAAGTTACAGGATGATTCGATGATTGTTTCGGTGTTGAATGCTATCACAGACCGGCATTTACGCTGGGGCTTTCCTAAATGTTTTCATCGTATCAGAAAGCTCGGCTATCAATGGAATCATAAACGGATATATCGGGTGTATTGTGAATTAAAGCTTAATCTCAGGGTAAAGCGTAAAAAACGCATTCCTCCACGATGTCCGGAAAGGTTATTAGTCCCCAATAAACAAGGTGAATGTTGGTCAATGGATTTTATGAGTGACAGTAGTCGTAATCAACGTCGCTTTAGGACATTCAATGTCATCGATGACTTTAATCGTGAGGCG